>CAYXKP010000075.1:7137-19843 GCA_964465695.1 uncultured Nitrospira sp. | reverse complement strand
GACAGACGAAGGGCGCTGCGCTTGCGGCTGTCCAAGCCTTGGCTCTTCGTGCAATGGCCGATCGTCTTGAACATGACGAGGCGGTACGTGGGGAGCTGCTGAACGTCTCGTTTATTGCGGCATGAGCCGTTGGCCGTCGACCCAGGCTTCTCGCGTTCTCTCCGGACTCCTGCGCATCGGTTGGCAGATTCTACAACGGACTGGGTGGCCCGACGTCGTCTTCGCGTTTCATGATGGTGATGAGATTGGTCCGCGTATGTTGGCCCGCCTATCCAAGGTAACAGGTCTTAAACCAGAAGACCTGTAAAACAGAGTACAGTTCTCGACACCATCATTCTCATCATCAGAGTTATCCGCCATATGGGACTTCGGTAAAGCTATTGCTCACCCGTGAGCAGCGCATTTCAGTCTCGTAGCCAGCCTCCCTCCTACTGATTGACAATCCCCCATCAGGGACTTATCGTCCTCCACGTCGGGCACTGTCCGGCTCGGAGATTCCACAATGGACACTCCCTCGTCTCCTGCTTCTCGTTCTCACAATGTGTTGGACCAGATTACTCTCCAGATGGCCTCGAGTCTGGATCTGCAGCAGGTCCTGACCACCATCACGCAGGGATTGGTGGACGAACTGGACGCCGCCTTCGCCCGCATCTGGCTGTTGGGTCCCGGCGATCTCTGCGGCAAGTGCTACAAAGCCACCGACTGCACAAATCGAGCGCGGTGTCTCCATCTTGAGGCAAGCGCGGGGCTCTACACCCATCTCGACGGGGAGTACCGCCGCATTCCGCTGGGGGCGCTCAAGATCGGCAAGATCGCCCAGGGTGATGGAGCGCTCTATACGAATGATGTGTTGGAGGATGCCAGGCTACCCAACAAGCAATGGATGACAGACAACGGGCTCCGCTCCTTTGCCGGCTACCCGCTGAAGTTCCGCTGGGAGCTGCTTGGCGTCATCGCGATGTTCGGGCGTAGACCTCTGAGCGAGGAGGAGTTCAAACGGTTGGCCGTTTTTGCCAATCAAGCGGCGATTGCCATCAAGAACGCGCAGCTCTTTACGGAGGTGGCACAGCTCAAAACTCGACTGGAGGCGGAGAACCTCTACCTTCGTGAAGAGGTGAAGTCTCAGCATAACTTCGAGGAGATTACCGGTGAGAGTCCGCGCATCATGACGGTGCTCCGGCAGATCGAACAGGTCGCCCCGACGGATTCAACGGTCCTCATCCGGGGAGATACTGGAACGGGCAAGGAATTGGTGGCGAGAGCCATTCACAACCTGAGCCCACGGAAGGCTCGCTCGCTGGTGAAGGTCAACTGCGGAGCGATCCCCGCCAATTTAGTCGAAAGCGAGCTCTTCGGGCATGAGAAGGGATCGTTCACGGGGGCATTACAACGCCGCATCGGCCGATTTGAGTTGGCGGATGGTGGGACCATCTTCCTGGACGAAGTCGGGGAATTACCGCTGGAGGCGCAGGTCAAACTCTTGCGAGTATTGCAAGAGCGGGAAATCGAGCGGGTCGGAAGCAGTCATTCGATCAAAGTCGATGTTCGAGTCCTTGCCGCCACGAATCGTGATCTCCATGCAGCGGTGAAGGCCGGCTCCTTTCGTGCCGATCTTCTCTACCGGTTGAATGTATTTCCAATTGAGATGCCATCTCTGTCCGCGCGCGCCTCGGATATCCCGCTCCTGGTGAACCGGTTCATCGCCAAGTTTTCAAGCAAGATGGGCAAGAACATCGATGGAGTCACTCGCGCAACCATGGATCGCTTGATGACCTATTCTTGGCCGGGCAACATTCGGGAATTGGAAAATGTCATCGAGCGGGCGACGATCCTTGCGAAAGATTCACTGCTGCAGATCGACGACATGCTGCTCAAAGACCAGTCCACCCCGCTTCCGCCGACCTCTGATGTTCTGGAAGACGTTGAGCGATCCCATATTCTTCGCGTTCTCCACAACATGAACTGGATCATCGAAGGAACGCAGGGAGCCGCTGCCCGGCTGGGTCTCCATCCCAACACGCTGCGGTCGCGTATGCAGAAGTTGGGCATCAAAAAACCCCGCCCTATGGCGTAACCGCGCCGCACCCGTCTCCCCACGAAATACCGTGGCTCTACGAATTCTCGTGGAGTGGCTCTCGTCCACTTTCATTCGCCTTCCCGCAATCGATTCGACAATTCCCTGTCCCAGCGGCGGTTTACCTTCATTTCACTGTCGTCAAGACACATGGCACCGCTCTTGCCCTAGTAGATAAGCCAACGGCGCAAACGCCAACAAGGACCAACGACAGCTCGTCATGCAGAGGAGGAACATCATGCGATGCAACAGCCGGTGGGCGCGTAGCGTGGGAGGCATGGGATTGATGGTCGGGAGCTTGGTGCTTGCGGGTTGGAGTTTTGGGAACGCCTTCGATGGCGAACAGGTCTCACACACAGACCTGCAGGATCTGCCCAACAGTTGGGACAAGAAGATTCCGAACACTTCACGGTTTACCGTGTTAGCGGATTTTGGTGGGGCGGCGGTGCGGGATAACGAGACGGGGCTGGTCTGGGAACAATCGCCGGAGACGAAAACTGTGAATTGGTCCGGCGCACGATTTCAGTGCACCAGCCGCAAGACCGGCCAGCGTATGGGTTGGCGGCTGCCGTCGGTGCACGAACTGGCAAGCCTCGTGGATCCTTCCGTATCACCGGGCCCCACTCTGCCGGCGGGCCATCCCTTCGTCAATGTCCAGGCCGCCCACTACTGGTCGGCCACGTCGTTCGCTGGAAAACCGTCCCACGCGTGGAACGTGGGCTTCATCATGGGCATGGTACATGACATCAAAGTGACCGATAGCCACAATGTGTGGTGCGTGCGCGGCGGAAACAATTCGGACGCTTATTAAAGGGTGACCGCGATCTTGTGCTGAGGAAGGAAAGTCAGCCGGACAAGAGAGACCTGTGAATCATTTAATTTTCGTTAACCATTTTCGCCAAAGGGAGACCGTATGAAAACCGCCATCATCATTATGTCCGATCCGAAGAGCGGTTCAGAGGAAGCGCTGGGACGGGTTTTTAACGCACTCGCGCTCGCGTCCGAATGTAAACAGAAGGGTGATGAAGTCGCCGTCGTTTTCAACGGAACCGGAACTCGTTGGCCGGCGGAACTCTCCAAATTCTCACATCCAGCCAATGGGCTCTACAATGCGGTGCGTGATGTCGTGCAAGGCGCCTCGTGCGGTTGCGCGGAAGTCTTTGGGTCGACGGAAAGCGTCAAGGCCTGCGGCGTGCCGATTGTGAAAGATCATGCACTGGCAGGAACGGCAGGCCTCTTGAGCTTGCGTCGGTATGTGAGTGAGGGGTGGAACACGGTAGTGTTCTGACGGACGAGTGGCTGGGAGATCGGCCTGCGACGAGCAACCGGTGGCAGGCCGATTCGACGGAGGACAAGCCGATGGCGATGAAATATCTCGAAACGATGATGACCGAGTCGGTACGTCGCGCGCAGCAACAATACTATGGGCATGCGGCAAACATCACGGATGCTCCTGAACGTGATCTCCTGGGTGATGGGGAGGCTGAGTTTATAGCCGCCAGAGAGAGCTTCTACATGGGAACCGTGGGCGAAACCGGCTGGCCCTATGTTCAGCATCGCGGAGGGCCCAAGGGTTTTCTGCACTTGCTCAATCCCTCGACCTTGGCGTTTGCGGACTATCAGGGGAACCGGCAACTCTTGAGCACAGGCAACCTGTCCATCGACGACCGCGTGTCCCTGTTTCTGATGGACTACCCGAATCGGACCAGGCTGAAAATCCTCGGTCATGCCAGGGTTGAGGACGTTCGGTTGCACCCAGACCTCTCGGCACAGCTCGCAAATCCCGGCATGAAAGCGCGAGTGGAACGAATCGTCTTTATCGATGTCGTGTCGTTCGACTGGAACTGCCCGAAGTACATCACACCACGATACTCGCTCGAAGATGTCGAAGAACTAGCTGGCCCCTTGAAGGCGAGAATTACCGAACTCGAAGCCCAACTGTCGATGATGAAAGCGTGAGGGCCTCCGCCATGAAGCGGCTGTCCCCTTATCAGAGGAGCTCAGATCATGAAGGTCGCACAGATATGGCGCTATCCGGTCAAGTCAATGGCAGGTGAACAGCTTGAGCAGGCGCGCATCGGACCACTCGGCATCGAGGGCGATCGCGTCGTGCATGTGGAAGACGAGGACGGTCGCGTGATTACGGCCAGAACGCATCATCGGCTGCTCGGTCATCATGCCACACTCAACGCCTCCGGCGAGCCTGTGGTTGATGGCCTTCTATGGAGCAATCCCAAGGTCCGCAAAGACGTGGTGGATATCGTGGGCCCGGACGCCAAGCTCGTACGCGATGATTCCAGCGACCGCTTCGACGTGCTGCCGTTGTTGGTGGCGACGGATGGAGCGATTGCGGCGTTCGGGCGTGATGGCCGGCGGCTGAGGCCAAATCTGATCATCGGCGGGGTTGAGGGTCTGGCAGAGCGTTCATGGCCCGGGCAGTGTCTGCACATCGGAAATGTCATCATTGGGATACAGGACCTCCGTGGGCGCTGCATTATGACAACGTTCGATCCCGATACCCTGAAACAAGACCGTCAGGTGCTCACAGACATCGTGCGGAAATTTGGCGGCACGCTGGCCTTGAATTGTTACGTGATCCGGGGCGGTGCGATTCGAGTCGGCGACCACGTCGTGGTGGCTCGACACCGGGAATGCGAAACCATTCTTGCGTAAAGATCCGAGCAGAATGTGTTGCATGAATCGCAGCTCATGACCACAGATGGATTCGGTATCAACACTTTTTATCGCCGCAAGGCATAGAGGGAGGAATCATCATGAGCAAGCAGGTGAGCGAAACATTGCAAGAAATGTTGGGCATTTTGAAGCAGGGGCAAATGACCGAAGGTCAGAAGATCTACTTTGCGGATTTGGTCGTCACACAGGAAGGCAACCAGGCACCCGTCGTGGGCAAACAGGCCTCCATTGAGCGACTGGACAAATTTAGAGAAACAATCGGTGTGGCCGCCTTTGTCAGCTACACCATCGGTGCCGTGGCTATTGCGGGCAACACCAGCTTCTACGACTCGGTGCTGACCGTGAAATTGAAGGATGGGCAAACGATCAGCCTGGAACAAGTCGTCAAGACGGACTGGCAGGACGGCAAGATCGTCAAAGAGCGCTACTACCATAGCTGATCACCGGTGATGTCGCGCGGGAGCGGATGGCCGCGGCCATTCGCTCTCACAATGATTTTTACATCGGCAGCAACAATGATCGATTACAGGGAGGAGAACATCATGAATATCGAAGGGCGGTTACATCCTTATCCGCAGACGACTCTGCGCCGACGAATCATGCCGTTTGTGTTGTTGAGTCTGATGCTGCTGACAACGGAGGTCGCTGTGTCGGCGCAGACGACTGACAAAGCAAGTCCGACCCGCGTGACGTACCAGGCCGTCAAGGTTGATGGCGTGGACATGTTTTATCGAGAGGCTGGGCCGAAGGACGCTCCCGTTCTGTTGCTGCTTCACGGCTTCCCGACATCGTCGCACATGTTCCGGAATCTCATCCCTCAATTGGCCGACAAGTATCGTGTCATCGCGCCCGACTACCCTGCTTTCGGCCAGAGCGGAACTCCCGACCGATCAAAGTTCGCCTACACCTTCGAGAACTACGCGCAGGTGGTGGACAAACTGATCCATCAACTTGGCGTGAATCGTTATGCCTTGTATGTGATGGATTATGGGGCGCCGGTTGGCTTCCGGCTGGCGGCAAAGAATCCGGAATGCGTGCTTGCGCTTATCGTGCAGAACGGCAACGCTTACGACGAAGGACTCGAAAAGTTCTGGGACCCCATCAGGGCCTATTGGGGCACAGGGGGATCAACCGAGCGTGAAGCGATCCGATGGCTGACCTCACTGGCGGCCACGAAGTGGCAGTACACGAACGGCGTGAAGGATGCCTCACTAGTCAGTCCCGACACCTGGACGATGGATCAAGCGCTGCTCGACCGTCCCGGCAACTCGGAGATCCAGCTCGACCTGTTCTACGACTATCGCACGAATATCCCGCTGTATCCCCAGTGGCAGGCCTATTTCCGTGAACACAAGCCGGCGACCCTTGTCCTATGGGGCAAGAACGACGCCATCTTCGTGGCAGCCGGTGCCGTTCCGTACAAGCGCGACATCCCGAATACGGAGGTCCACCTGTTAGATACGGGACACTTTGCCTTGGAGACGCACGGCCACGAAATTGCGAAACTTATTCGTGAATTCCTCAATCGCAATCTGAAGCCTGGCGGCCAAGGGTAACAGCGCTACAAATGCCCCTCTTGTCGGTCTGCCGGCATGGGGGAAGAACGAAGGGTTGTTGATAATTTGACGCATGCAGCGTCGTAAGGTTCTACCGTTCGCTTATGTGAGAACAACATAAGGAAGTCATCATCATGAACGGTCTCGAAATCATGAACGGTCTCGAACAGCCTAGGCGTCCATTTCCTCCATTCGATGCCGAGTCCGCGACCCAGAAAGTACGCATGGCAGAGGACGCGTGGAATACGCGCGACCCCGAGAAAGTATCGTTAGCCTACACGCATGACAGTGTCTGGAGAAATCGTTCAGAATTTCTGACCGGTCGGGAGGCCATTGTTGAGCTCTTAACGCGCAAGTGGAACAAGGAGCTGGATTATCGTCTCATTAAAGAACTGTGGGCCTGGCAAGGTAACCGCATCGCCGTGCGGTTCGCGTACGAGTGGCACGATGATTCGGGAAACTGGTTCCGATCCTATGGGAATGAGAACTGGGAGTTCGACGCGAGTGGCCTCATGCGTTGGCGCATCGCGAGTATCAATGACCTTCCTATTGGAGAGTCGGAACGAAAATTCCACTGGGCGCTCGGCAAGCGTCCTGAGTCGCACCCCTCGCTCACTGACCTTGGATTATGAAGCTGTACTGGCGTGGGACTAAAGCAAAAGGGCTCTTCCCATACTGAGAAGACCCCTTCGATCTTCATCATGCGAAGAACGGGTTTCTTCTGCTACTGAACGATGACCTCGACTCGGCGATTCTTGGCCCGTCCCTCCGCCGTGTTGTTACTCGCAAGGGGGTTCGTCTCTCCATGACCGGCAGCCGTGAGGTTGGCCACACCGCCATCCCGCAGAGCTTGAGCCGCGCTCTCGGCCCGAGCATCCGAGAGCTCTTTATTGGATGGAAATTTCTGCCTTCGTCGTCGAAGGGCACCCGCTGCCCTGGTAATAGCCGTACCATTTTTTTATCGATGCAGACGGTAGGCTGCTTGATGTAGGAGGAAGGCTGGTTGTTAAACGCTGAACAACCAGCCAGCACGATCAAGCCTGTCAACACCGCGAGATTTTGAGTATTCGCATAGTGATCTCCTTCTCCTCGATTCGCGAGGCAGATACCCCGCAAGATCCGGTGAACTGTTGGACCGATCTTAGTGGCGATTCCTGAGCAGATCGCGGATCTCCATCAGCAATTTCTCTTCGTTGGTCGGCCCCGGCGGTGGAGACGGCGGGGGTGGAGGCGCCTCTTTCTTGAACCGATTCACCTGTTTGACCAACATGAAAATAACGAACGCGATGATGAGGAAGTCGAACACGCTTTGCAGAAAGACGCCATAATTGAGCGTCGGTGCCCCGGCCGCTTTCGCCGCGGCTAATGACGGCGGTGATGTCCTGGACAGATCGATGAACAGACTGGAAAAATCGACTTTACCCATCAGCAATCCGAGCGGCGGCATCAGGACGTCGCTGACAAGCGACGACACGATTTTTCCGAACGCGCCGCCGATGATGACGCCGATCGCCATATCCAGGACGTTGCCTCTCATGGCGAACTCTTTGAATTCTTTCAGCATAGTCCTCCTCCTTTGAGAACCCGGTTCAACGCGATGCCGCAAGCAGTCTATCGCTTGCGGGTAGTATCAAACGCATAACCCAGCGTCAGCAAGTACAGATTGTCGGTCGGCACCGTCCCGGGCGCCGGTCGATTGTTGTAGCGCGTGGTCACCTGAATCCCGCTCGCCAATCCTTCCAAGATCTTGAAGCGAATCCCGTTATCCATCGTAAAAAAGAAGTCTGAGAAGTTTTGTAACGACGGGAAAATCTCGTGGTGATGATAGACCATGAGCCTCTCCCCGAACAGCGGCCAGTTCCATTTGGTCGATACACGCCCGCGGAAACTTGATTTGTCCGCCGCAACACGAAAATCTTCGTTGAAGTACGACGGACCGGCTTCCGTATAGAGAGTCATATCTTTGAAGAGCCCGCTGTAGTCCCCCCGCTCGATCAATTGATAACCTGGGCCGCTGGAGATTGCCGTACGCAATTTCAGGTCTTGGAAAAAATCGTTCTCGAAGTAGGACGATGCGAACCAGAACAGCCGTTTCGTAATGAAGAAGTCCAACTTGATGGTTCCTCGGGCATTCCGAGTGATGAGAGAGCCGTTATTGTCCCCGTAAACGTAGCGGCCCAGCATCGTCAGCCGTAACTGCTCACTACGTGCCACAAAATCTCCAATCACGCTGATATTTTTGAGAGACGCGTTGCCCGCTGTCTGGGAGTACCCGGCATTGAGACTGCCGCTGTAAATAACCGGCGCCTGAACGACGGGGTTGACTTGCGTGACCACGTTCATCGGCACGGTCATGATACTTCCCGTCGGACCGGCCTTCAGCTTGATCATGTCCGGATCGCTCTCTTCCACCGTCCCCATCAGAACGGAGCCGTCCTTCAAATGAAAGGGAATGGGATGCGAAACGGCCAGTTTACTGATCTCTTCCCACTTGATCTTGATAATGTCGCTCACCATGGAGTTTTTAAGATGGAGCAGTCCGCCGGTCATCTCTATCACTTCGCCATAAATGACGCTGCCGTCTTTCAAGGTCACGACATCACGAACCGGTGTCGACGTTGTCGCGGGCGATCCCTCCTCGGCAAAAATCGGGGTCGCCGTCGTGATCAGACCAAGGAGTGCGACCGACACCGACAATCGTTTCATGTATTCTCCCTCGTAAAGCAGGTAGTTATAATAACTTAGGCATATACGACGTTTGACGCGACAGTGCAATACGATCGTGCCGTGTGCTAGTGAGATTTTTGGAGACTACGACATCGACGCATACGATGGCTAACGCTCGTTCACCATACGGACGGTCAGACTTGCAGAGGGCAGCTCGATCCCCCGTTCTTGAAACCGTTGGAGAATTAATTTGTTCAATTCTCCCTGGGTCGCGCTGTAATCCGCCACAGCGGTCCACGGCTGTATGGCAATCACCACAGCCAAAGAGGACTCCCCGAGCGAGGCCACTCCCACGGAAGGTAGCGGCTCTTTCATCACGGATGGATGCCGATCGAGAACATCTCGAACGTGCGCAAGGGCGTCATCGAGATTCGCGTTCGGCGACACGGGAATGGTCAAGTGCAACTGACGGATCGTGCCGAAGTTGTGCAGGATCTCTCCAACAATTTTTCGATTGGGGATGATGACACGGGATCGGTCCGCATGCATCAGAGTCGTCGTGAAGATATCGATGACCACGACGTCGCCGTGCACGCCCAGTAACGAAATATGTTCGCCGACCTTGTAGGGCTTGCTGAAGATGATGGAGAGCCCGGCCATCACGTTGCTCAACACCCCCTGCAAGGCTAAGCCGATCCCCACGCCCGCGACTCCGACGCCGGCGATCAGCGGGGCGATCGGGACACCGAGCGTTTGAAGGGCGATCATCGCGGTAAAGAGCATCACTACGATCTTGACGATGCGGACCAGAAGCAGGCGCACCGGCGGCTCGAGCGTCTGGCGTTCCAACGCCTGCTGTGCAAAATTCCCGGCCCAGCGAGAGGCCACGACACCGGCAAAGAAAATCCCCAGCGCAACCGCGGCCTGCAGCCCATACTGCACCGCATATTGAGTGAGCGTATCGACGACAGTCATGGTGGTTGATCTCCTCTAGAGGACACACCTCTTGATACGGTGATGACACTAAAAAGCGCAGTTAGCCGCGGTGGTGGGTCTCAACAGTTGGCTATCGCCCGAACAGACCTTTCAGCAACTCCTGTCCCTCTTTCTTCAAGTCCTCCGGTGTCTTCGTACCTTTGATCAATCCATCGACGGCTTCCTCCACCTTCTTCTGTACTTGTTGATGCACTCTCCCGGTGACACCTTTGAGGTCGACTCCATACGAGGGCGACTGCGCAGTGCCGGTTATCGTGAGGGGAAGGCTCAATCGACCGTCTTTCATCGCGATTTTGACCACAGGCGATGCAGATGCAAGCTTTTGACTCACGTCCTGAGACAGGTTGAGATTCACGGCAAGATTCAGCCGCTGATCAAATCCGATGGTACCCCCGCCGGTGGCTCGAAAGTCATGGCTATCCATTAACAGACGCTGCACGTTGATGATCCCTTGCTTGATGGCGAGATCCGTTTCGATCGTGGAAAACGCCGTGGCCTTGGCTTGGTCGAGGGAAATGCCGGCTACTTTGAGGGCAGAAATCACTTCCTGAAGCAGATTCACTCCTTCGATCTTCCCGTCTTTGACCGCCAGATGCCCGGTTCCTTCCAAGGCGTTCGTCAACTCCGGCATGGAGAATCCCTTGCCCAGCAGCGAAAGATCTGCGGCTGCGATGCCGCTGACGGAGATCGGTGTTTCCGCGACGGCGTTGAGTGCCGGACCGAGCTGCAGTCCTTGAACCGTGACGCCACCCTTGAAAGGGGGCGCATCGGACCCGGCGATCAGTTTGCCCTGTCCTTTCAGCTGACCGTCGAACAGTTGGAACGACAAGGAATTCAGCTTGGCCTCTTGTCCCCTCACTTCCGCCGCGATCTGGAGATTTTTGATATCGACCGGCTTTTTCAGGGGAAGCGCAATCGGAAGGTTCGCCGTATTGATCACCGGTGAAGTAATGTTGAGGTCAGCGTCGTTCCCGGCGGCGTTGCCTGTAATGGTGAAGTCCGTTTTACCCACACCAAGCTGGAAATTGATGGCATCGATGTCCATCGTCTCTTTCAGCGGGCCGAACGTGCCGTCGAGTTTCACCGGCAGGTTGAACGGTTGCACCACCGACCCGAAATGCAGACTTGGCGTCTGTCCAAGCCGCACCGATTGCAGGAGCACCTCCAGATCTTGCAGCACATACTCCGTCGGCTTGGCGGCTGAGAGATCACGATACGTCAATCTTCCGGCGTCGATGGAGACGCGATCCACGGCCAACATCGCAAGAACCTTGAGCGGACCCTCCGTCGAAGGAATCGGAGCGCGCGACGGCTTCTCCGGCACCGCCACGCCTTTGCGGCCGATGGTGGAGGCGTTCAGGACTCCGTTTTTGTTCTTGATGACCGTAATGACCGGTTGGTGAAGCGTGATTTCTTCCACTTCGACCTTGCCGCTCAGCAACGGCATCAGTTTCACCCCCACGTCCAACGAGGCGAGCGACGCAAATGGACCTGATCCAAACGCCGGATCGTCGAGCACCGTAAACCCCGCCACACGCGCGCCGATTCTGGGCCAGATCGTCAAACGAATGTCTTGCAGCTCGACCTTGCGATTGAGGGCGTCTTCGATGAGCGGTTTGTACTGATCTTGATATTTATTGAGATCGACCAGGAAGGGCAGCGCGAGCACAACGCCGACGAGGAGAACCACTAAGACAAGCAAGCCTATGGCTATTTTCATCGTAATCGTCTCCGGGTGAGAGCGGAGTATATAAATGGATCAGGTATGAGTCAAACGAGCAACGCCGCGAACTGGGCCGCAGCAAGATGATCTTCTCCAAGTTATGACGCCGAAATTACTGATGGGAATGTTTGCGAAAGAACTCCGCGATGGCTGGTTTGTCGGTTTGTCCCTGAGCCGCCTTCAAGACAAGTAATTCAAAGGCAGATTCATCTGCGTCTAATGTAGATCCGTTGAGCTTCAAGAACACGAATGCGGCCGAGAGAAATCGGGGCTCAGCCATGAGCTACGCTAGCCGTTTCAACATCTTTCCATACCGTCGATTTCCCTCGCTCAGCGCTGCACGGAACTTCTTTTGGCGAACAGTGTCCTGCGCGGGCGCTACGATGAGGCACTTCCCATCTGTTTTAATATTGAGCGGCGTCTCCTCGTCGATGTCCAACAGATCGAGCACGCCTCGATCAATGACAAGAGCCAGACTGTTGCCGTGCTTGGTCAATTTCTTAATCATCTCCGTCTCCCCGTTGGTGATACAATGTAGATCCATCGTATCATCCTTCTGGGCTTGGTAAAGCGTGAATTCATAGTAAGTGCCGTGAAAGAGAAGGAGATCCCGGCGCGCAGGCAGGTGTCGGGATAGTCGTCATTTGGTATGCCATTTGACGATGGAGTCGTCACTTGTTACCATGCCTCATGAGTTCGACACCGGCTATCGTCCGATCGCTGCATTTAGCAGGTCTCCTGGAGAAGAAGTCTTATTTCCTCTTGGGGCCCAGACAGACCGGGAAAAGCTTCCTGATCGCACAGACCTTCCGGGGTACCCGCGTCTACGACCTCTTGGATACGTCCGTCTATCTGACACTCAGTCAACGTCCACAGCGATTGGCCGAAGAGCTCACTCCCAAGGATCGGCTGGTGGTCATCGACGAAATTCAACGGCTCCCCGGGCTGTTGAACGAAGTACACCGGCTCATCGAGCAACGGGGAATCCGCTTTCTG
>CAYXKP010000075.1:0-7127 GCA_964465695.1 uncultured Nitrospira sp. | reverse complement strand
CAAGTGCCCGCAAGCTTCGCCAAGGCGGAGTTAATCTTTTAGGGGGACGGGCGCGGACGAAATACCTTCACCCGCTCACCCAGAAAGAATTAGGAGAACACTTTGACCTCAATAAGATTATTACTCGCGGAGGGCTGCCTTCCATCTATTTCTCAGATGATCCTCGCGCTGATCTCGACGCCTACACCGGTTCCTATCTTCAACAGGAGATCGTGGCGGAAGGCGCGACGAGGAATATTTCAGCCTTCAGCCGCTTCTTGAAGGTGGCGGCGTACTGCAATGCCACCATCGTCAACTTCACCAACGTAGCCACCGACGCCCAAGTTCCACGCACCACCGTCTATGAGTACTTTGAGATCCTAAAAGACACGCTCATCTTGCATGAGCTACCGGCCTGGCGTGAAACCAAACAGCGCAAACCATTGGCGTCCTCGAAATATTATTTTTTCGATATCGGTGTCGTGGCTGCCCTGCAGGAACGGCAATACCGCCGAGGCACCCCGGAATACGGGCAAGCGGTGGAAACCTATCTCTTTCACGAACTCAAAAGTTATGTCGATTATGTCTCCGGAGAATCTCTTGCCTTCTGGAAATCAAAGTCAGGCTTCGAGGTCGATTTCATCCTGGGCGATCATACGGCGATCGAACTCAAGGCAAGTGAAAACGTCGGCCCCAATGACCTGAAATCGTTGAAAGCACTGGGGGAAGAGCGGAAACTCAAACGCTATCTTTGCGTGAGCCTGGAAGCTCGGAAGCGACAGGTGGGACAAGTGACCATTCTCCCCATCCATGAATTTGTGAAAAATCTCTGGGACGAGTCGTACTCGTAATCAGTACCTCGAAATAACTTGCCAGCGCTATTGAGGGTCTTGAAGTCGCGACTGTCGCTCAAGCGATGTAGGGTGGAATGTGAATTCCGAACAATGCATATTTATCGTAAAGCACTTAACCCAACCATCATAACCCACTCAACCAAGTCCTTTTGCGTCATAACGAGAATGTTATGTTGATCCGCCAGCTTCCTGGCTTCATCCGTAATAGAAGAAGCTGTAGTAACGAAACAGCCTCGAACAAATGAAGGGTCTGATTGCATCCTATCTATTATCTGTTTTACACCATACTCATCAGAAATCCCTTCGTGCTGCTTCGCTTGGTAAGCCACTTTAACAACCGACTCTTGATTCCAACCAATGCTCAAATTGTAGGACGCGACAACGTCGACATCGCCAGGCAATCTCGACTGTTTGGGCTGGATATCGGCCCGGGCGCCGCCTGCTGTTGCAAGTCTCTTTACTATATCTTCCA
Organism: uncultured Nitrospira sp.; assembly: GCA_964465695.1. Classification (GTDB taxonomy): domain Bacteria; phylum Nitrospirota; class Nitrospiria; order Nitrospirales; family Nitrospiraceae; genus Nitrospira_D. Next base: position 5,822 of record CAYXKP010000075.1, on the reverse strand, counting down.
ATCCATAATTATTGATGGCGGTTTGTAACGCCTTCGCAACTGGCTCATATGCACTCTCGATGACGGTCTCAGTAAAATTAATGGGCTTCTCTCTCTTTAAGGCCTCTTCAACATCTGGAAACTAAATCAGTGTCATCCACGCATGTCTGGCGGGCTTTAAGACGCATCTGAAGAGCATTGCTCGCGAAGGTGCGAGATACTGGGACCTTGGTAAGCCATTCCACCCTACGCCGCCATGCAAAATCATCGTCGCATCCTGTTGCATCGTAAAAATGGTCTCCTTTAACTTCCGCAACGTAAAATCCTTCGTCAGAGGGTACTAAAACGTAGTCTTCCACTTTCATACCGTAAATAAACCTCCAGAGGCTTCCAGCAGCATTCCCCAATGCCCTTTCGCCAGCGCTGTACTCCTGAGGATAAGCAGCTCTGACAATTTCCTTGAATTTTTGCCAATCTTTTTCCTTGTCCAGATGCTCGGCCAAGCACCAGCCCAAGCCAACAATATCGTTCTTCAAAGAGCTTGCAAGCCTGTGGCCGAGCCTAAAAACGAATGCTCTCTTTCCAGATTCGTTACCCATGAGTACTCCAGAATCGATTCTTGCACGATCACTAGAAGTTCCAGTTCGCCGAAGGGTCATTAATGTCTGTACACCCGCATCGGGATAGCACAATTGCATGTCGTCAGTCGATGTCATCGTTAGGGGTGAGGAATGCACTGAGAGGCTCTGTTAAAGCGTTGACCGGGAAGCCGAATCGCTATGAGCTGATGAGGAGATGCGTGTACCGGCAGGACGCGCTTAACGCAACTGATGTGTAGAGTGTGATACGGCAGGAGAATCATTTCGAGGTGGAGACGCCGTTTCTTGATCAAGCTGTCGGAAACACGCCCGCGTCAACTCAGCACGAATTCTTCTTTTCCTCCCAACGCGCAACTGCACCGGTGGAAAGTGGGCTAAAAGGGCTCGCATAAATGTAAGCCCCTTAAGCCCCACTTCGTCATCCCGAAATCAATGCATCCCAACGTTTCTTTCTGTTCTTCAGGTTGCCAGGTCGTAACTGGCAGGCCAGCACGTCGCAGATCACCCGCGTGGCCATGAGGCTGGTAATCTCCGCTGCGTCGTAGGGCGGCGAGCACTCGACATCTCCTTCCCTGCCATTGGTTTCGTGTCCGCGATGATCTGAAGAAAATTCAGCACCTCACGCAACAGAAACCTACCCGGCTCTTCAAAAAAGTACTCTACCGCGCTCTACCATGGTCCCGCGCACTTGAGTCCGGCTCTCTAGAGGCTTATCGTAAGCGGTATCAAGAAGGATCCCGTGGCCAGCATCGCGGACATCGCCACACCGGCCGATCAGGACCATATCCAGCGTCTACTGGACGTCGTGCGCAAACTGGTGATGGAAGTCCATCCCGGCAGCACCGCTGCGCATGCGGTCAGCTTGGACAGCATCCTCGACCGGGAGTTGGGACTCGACAGTTTGTCGCGCGTCGAACTGTTTGCACGCGTGGAGCGGGAGTTCCACGTCGATCTTCCCGAGTCATTGCTGGCCGAGGCACAGACCCCTGGCGATTTTCTAAGCCTGATCCTCAAGGGCGCGGGCACCAGGCCCGCGCCGGTTGTTGAACCCAGTCTCCGCCAAGACCCGGAAGCCGGCGCTGCGATTCCAGCGGGGATACAGACCCTCCCCGACGCGCTCGCCTGGCAAGCCGCCCATTACGGAGATCGCATCCATATCCACTTGTATGGGGAAAGCGAGACGATCGATCCGATTTCGTACCGAACATTGTACCGGGATGCCCAGGCTCTGGCGGTCGGCCTGCGCCGGTCAGGTTTCAAACCCGGTCATACCGCAGCGCTGATGCTTCCGACCGGCCGAGAGTTTTTCTCCGCCTTTGCCGGAATCCAACTGGCCGGCGGCATTCCGGTGCCGATCTATCCCCCGACCAGGCTAAGCCGGCTCAGCGACCACTTGCTCCGGCAGCAGGGTATCCTGGCCAACGCCGAGGCGGTGGCCTTGATCACCATCTCCGATGCGAAGCAGGTGGCGCACGTGCTGCAGGCGAAGGTGCCTTCCATTCAACGCGTGGCCACGACCTCGGACCTGCAGGGCGACCCCGACACCTTTTCCAGACCGTACGTCGCGGCGCAAGATACGGCGTTTCTCCAATACACGTCGGGCAGCACGGGAAGTCCCAAAGGTGTGGTGCTGACCCATGCCAATCTGCTGGCCAATATCCGAGCGATGAGCTCCACGCTTCACGTGACGCCCGACGACGTCTTCGTGAGTTGGCTGCCGCTGTATCACGACATGGGATTGATCGGGGCCTGGCTGGGGGCGCTGTGCTGCGGGTACTCGTTGGCGATCATGTCGCCTTTGAGATTCCTCAGCAAACCGTCTCGCTGGTTGAAAGCGATCCACCGCCATGGCGGCACGTTGTCGGCCGCCCCGAACTTCGCCTATGAATTGTGCGCTGCGCAGATCAGTGACAAGGAACTCGAAGGGCTGGATCTGAGTTCGTGGCGCGTAGCCCTCAACGGAGCCGAGCCGGTCAGTCCGGACACGATCGAGCGATTCACCTCTCGATTCTCCCGTTATGGCTTCCGCAAGGACGCGATGTTTCCGGCGTATGGTCTGGCCGAATCCACGGTCGGATTGACGTTTCCGCCGCCCAGCCGAGAGCCGGTGATCGACCGTATCAAGCCTGAACCATTCCGCTCGGAAGGGCGGGCCGTTCCCGTCTCGACCGACGAGCACGACGTCTTGCGTTATGTGTCTTGCGGATCTCCTCTTCCAGGTCATCAGATCCGCATTGTGGACGAGGAGGGGAAGGCGTTGCCGGACCGCAGGCAAGGGCGTCTTCAGTTTACAGGCCCCTCCGCAACGGCAGGCTACCACCGCAATCCCGAAGAGACCGCACAGATCAAAAAGGGAGAGTGGCTGGATTCATTCGATCTGGCCTATGCCGCGAACGGAGAGGTCTTTATTACGGGTCGCGCCAAGGATCTCATCATCCGAGGCGGGCGCAATCTATACCCGTACGATCTGGAGTTAGCGATCGGCAATCTACCCGGTATGCGCAGCGGCTGTGTGGCGGTGTTCGGCAGCCGTGAGGCGCACGCCGTCGCAGAGCGGCTGATCGTGGTCGCGGAAACCAAGGAGCGGGATCCGGTGATACGCGAGCGGCTGAGAGCCCAGGTCACGGCTTTGGCAATTGAATTGGTGGGGTCACCGCCGGATGACATCGTGCTGGCGCCGCCCCATGCCGTGCTGAAAACGTCCAGTGGAAAGATCCGCCGCGCCGCCATGCGCGATCGATACGAACAGGGCGTCATCGGGGTTGAGCCGCGCAGCGGGTGGGGGCAGCTCGCGCAGTTCCGAGGCCTTGGTCTCGAGAGCAGAGCGCGGCACGCGCTTCGTGCCTTCGCCAGAGGGTTGTTCGGCATCTACGCGGTCGGTGTCTTTGCGATCTTGGGCACAATCACATGGCTGCTGGTGGCGACGCTGCCGGCTGGACGGACCGCGCGCGGAGTGGCACAAGCCGCGGCGAGAGCGCTGTTTTACAGCTGCGGTCTCCGCCCGCGTGTCGAGGGATGTGAGCATGTGAGGCCGGACTCGCCTCAGATTCTGGTGTCCAATCACGCCAGCTACCTTGACGGCCTGCTCCTGTTCGCATGGTTGCCCGGTCGCCCACGATTCATCGTCAAGGGCGAACTCACGAGGGTATGGGTCTTGCGCACGTTTCTCGAGAAAATCGGCGCGGAATTCGTCGAACGCTTCGCACTCGAAAAGAGCGTCGAAGATGCCGAGCGGCTCGCGCGTCGGCTAGAGGAAGGAGAAAGCCTCGTGTTCTTTCCAGAGGGGACGTTTCGCCGTCCTCCCGGTCTCTTGCCGTTTCGCTTAGGCGCCTTCTCCATCGCAGTTCGTAACCAAACAACTCTCCTCCCGCTGGTCCTCCGTGGCACCCGCGTAGTACTGCCTGACGGCAATTGGCTGCCACGGTACGGCCGGCTTTTCATCACAATCTGTCCGTCGCTTGAGCCGCAGGGCCGAGACTTCCAGGCGGCGCTGGCCCTCCGCCATGCGGCACGCTCTAGCATGCTGCGATTGGTGGATGAGCCAGATATTCTAGACCAGACGGACACGGCTCTTACTTCTCAAGATTTGAAGAGAATCTGAGTCGCGACCTGGGTTTTGTAGCCGAGCTGAAATCTGCACAACAGAACAATCTTGTTATTTTGTCATTCAATCAGTATCTCGGCAGAAGTCATTCGTTGAGAAATGGCTGAAGGGCTTGCAGCTATGCAAGCCCTTCAATTCACCCTTTTTCGTCATCCCTTGATCAGGACATCTCACCGTTTCTTCCGGTTGGCCAGGTTGCCCGATCGTACCTGACAGGCCAGGACATCGCAGATCACCCGCGTGGCCATGAGGCTGGTGATCTCCGCCGCATCGTAGGGCGGCGAGCACTCGACGATTTCCATTCCCGCTAACGGTTTCGTGTCGGCGATGATTTGAAGAAACTTCAGCACTTCACGCGGGAGAAACCCGCCTGGCTCCGGCCAGCCGGTGCCCGGCACGAAGGCGGCGTCCAAGCAATCCACGTCGAAGCTCAGCCACACCGCATCCACACCGTCAAACGCTACTTCGAGCGCCTGCTTCGCGGCATTCTCGATGCCCATTTCCACACAGTCGGTTACCGTCATGATCGTGGTTTGGCGTTCACGGCCGGACTTCACGCCGGGTCTGGGCGCTTGCCAGCCGCCGATGCCGATCTGCACGAGATTCTTGGCCGGCACGTTGGGAATGTTCGTCGCGTGAAACCAGGGCGTCGTGTGCATGCGTTCGTCGAGATCGGTCTCCTGCGTGTCCACATGCCGGTCGAAGTGAATGATCCCGAGTTTCTTACCGTTCATATTCTGCGCCACACCCCGGACGGTGGCAAATCCCAGGGAATGATCTCCGCCGAGCACCACGGGAAAGGCCCCGCTCGCATAGACATGGCCGACCCCTTTGCTGACTTGGTCGAAGGTCTTTTCGATGTTGCCGGGAATCGTAAACACGTCGCCCAGATCGCACATGGAGACGGACTCCCGGAGGTCCACGCCGAGCTCGAAACTGTACGTGCCGTACAAGGCCGAGATCTTGCGGATGCCTTGGGGGCCGAACCGGGTGCCTGCCCGATAGGTCGTCCCGCCGTCGAACGGGGCCCCGATGATGGCGATGTCGTATTCCCCGCACTTTCGGACGTCCTCGACATACGGCGCTTTGGTGAAGGTATTGATGCCGGCGAAGTGCGGCAACTCTCCACGGCTGAACGTGGGAATACGGCGATCTTTGATCGAATCGGCAGCGGGTAGGCCTAATTCAAGCCCGCGCGCGATTTCCTCTTCATATTTCGTGGTCGGCAACAGTGCCTCCGCTTCCACCGCAAACTTCGCCTCCGGCCCGTATTTATCATGCAATGGAACCTTGCCTTGGTATTTTTTCTTCGCCATCACGAACTCCTTTCTAAGCGATAAAGAGATTTATGCCTCTGTGTGAACACCCCGGTTGCAGCACGACGCGTGACGACCTCGCCTGCTGTTTCAAACTAAGATGGGGATGCAGGACTCGCCGACGCAATCGAAAGCCTGCATCCAGACCTTCTTTGGTCGGCATGGCGGGCCTTCCAGACTTGGCGGCAGGTCAGACTCTGGTGGTAAGGGAAAATCTACGGGATAGAAATGAACATGCATAACGAAGCCTCCTGTAAGAAAGGTTAAACTCCCAAAAGGCCATGTACCTCAGTACATGATCTCCCGGGCTTTTATCCCTCCGTG
>CAYXKP010000074.1:7999-20702 GCA_964465695.1 uncultured Nitrospira sp. | reverse complement strand
TCCCAAAAGGCCATGTACCTCAGTACATGATCTCCCGGGCTTTTATCCCTCCGTGGAGCCTCGTTATGCGAGGCCGAAAACTCTTGGACCAGACACTCCCTTCTTCGCGAAGGAAGTCGGAACCCTAGTTTCCCTCTTGGAACAACTTATATCAGTATCCTATGGACTCGCCGTACCAAAGTCAACCTCTGGAAGTTGCCCACGCACACACCGTGTTTCGACATACCTTTCTTACCATCGTCCCCGTCATGCAATTGTGTTAGGATGCCCGCCGTGCTCGTGCACGATAGATTCGTAGAGTTCGATTTCCATCGCCACGGCCGCCAACCATGACGCTCCCGTCTGCCTCGCCTGCTTCCGAGTATCGCTTCCTACTGCTCATCATTCCTCCCGCCTGCATCTTGTTTCTCGCGATCGGGCTGTTTGAATTCAGCTCCAACATCACCGTGGACAATTTTCACAATCTTACGAGCCGGCTGATGCACCGGGCGTCACAATCCTCTACGCAGGCGTTCGACCCGACTCATTTCCTTGTAGAGGTCAAATCCCGGTATATCTGGCTCACCACGGTGGTGGTCGCGTTGGTCGCCGGCATCTACGCTTCGATCCTGTGCGGGGCGATCATTTACCAGTCTCACTCGCGACCGCGGCTGCTGCTGGTCACCGTCTTGGGATTATTCTTTGCTTCGAGCGGGATCGCCTTTCTCTGGGCACTCGATGAGACGCATGCGCTGTACCGAGCCGTTTATAGTTTTAGTTACGACAATCTGCGTCAGGCCGGGCCTCAGCGAATCAGCGAGCATCTCCTGCATTACGCCAAGACGGTCGTATCGATCGTCAATGTGCAGGCGCTGGTGGTCCCTGTCGTGGCCCTCCTGGCCGCCTGCAGCACGCTCGCCCCGCCGATGACCGGTCATCGGCCCGATCCGGAATTCTGGGCGCTGCAGATGAAGCGGTTGAAGGAGGTGCTGACCGCTGCCTCGGCGATTCTTGTCGCCGGAGTGTTGCACATGGGCGCCTGGCTGCGGTGGCCGGCTGCGCTGATTGCCGACAAAGACGCGCATGAAGCGGTGTTGGGGACAGCCTTAGCCATCACTCTGTTTTGGGGCGTTACTTTTACGTTGATGCTGGTGTCGACATACCTTCCAGCGGCCCTCCTCCTCGCCAAGCGGGCTGAGGCCCTGCTGCTGGACCGGTCTTCGACCGCGGCTGCGCCAGAGCCGGAGCAATGGCTCAAGGACCACGGTCTATTCTTGTCGTTGCAGGATCATTTTCCCCAGTTCGGCTTTATCCTCGCGCCCCTGCTTGCGAGCCCCCTGAGCTCCCTGCTCTTCGCCCCCCTCACTCCGACAGGCTGACGATCAAGGGTGTCTGATGAAGAAGGACTCGAGGTTATTCGTCTCTTCCGTGCATTTCGGCCGGAGGAGCCGTTGCTTCCACGGCCGTGAACGGTTCTACAATGGTGAAGGAGTGACGACTCCCCTTCGGCACGACCCACGAATCGCCGGCTTCCAGCAAGATCGTCTGCCCCTCGATATCGAGTTCCGCGCGCCCTTTGATGGTATAGCCGACCGTTTCGTAGTCCCGCGCACTCGGCTCCTTCGGGACTCCCGGTTGCAGATCTTCCCACAACCGCATCGAGACGGCTTTCCCGGAGACCAGATATTTTTGCCCCATTTTGCCGCTCGGGGAATGGTGTGAGTCTATTTTCTTCACCGTACTATCTGACATGACTTCCTCCATCGGATCGCTCCCGTTCGTTCAACGCCTCTGCATGATCGCCATTGTTGTGATTCGCTTCTGAAAGTCTCCTGCATCGCTGAAATGCCTATCGAGAAGGCAAAACCCATCAGCTGGCGGACCAATCTATTGCGTTCCCACCCCAATCGAAGCGGCGATGGTTTGCGCTTTCTGGAGATGCTCTTTCAAGACCGGCACGGCACTCGACGCCCATTTCTTGACGTCCTGATCCGTTATCTGCTGGGCATTCTGCTCGAACTCTTTCACTTCTTTCGTGTGATTCTGCACCATGTATTGCATGTAGGCACGATCGAATTCTTCGCCCGAAAGCTTGGAAAGCTCCTGTTGCTTGTGCTTGTGCTTCTCACTCAACTGCATGGGCAATCGAACACCTTCCTTCGACGCCAGCTGCTGAACTTCCTGACTGGCTTTTTGGTGATCTTCGATCATGTGGGCGCCGAACTGCTTCACATCCGGATTCGAGGCCTTTTGAGTCGCCAGCTGTCCTAACGCTATTTCAGCTTGCTGTCCTTGTGCCGCGGCCTTAAGGAACGACTCTCCGCCGGCGTCCTTCGTAGCAGCCAAAGCCAATAGATCGGGAAGCGCCACGAAAATCGCTATCGTCGCCACGTGGAGTAGAACGCGCGTCATAACAGTCCTCCCTTTGGTTAACCTCTACCGTCATCTCACTACATCCATGCGAGAAGGAACCACTAGCAGATGCCCGAGAGCCTCTCATAATGCTTCTCTCTGTGCCATCGGCAGAAGAGATTCTTCCCACGGCCCGGAAGAAATCCTAAGACGAGGGCTCTTCCGAGTGATCCATCTTTTACGAGTCCGGTATGCTTGAGGGCAGAAAAAGGAGGTGGATGATGACCAGTACGATGACCAGTACGATAATAGGCTTATTCGACAATCCGGCTCAGGCGGAGCAAGCCAGGTCCGAAATCGTGGCCCTCAGCATTCCCTCCGTGGATGTTCAGGTCTATGACAATGCGGGTTTTCAGCTCACCGGGGGAACCGATACCTCGGCAAGAGGTTTTTGGAAAAGCCTGTCGGAGACTCTTGCCTTCGGTCCCGCAAACCAGGCCATGTACCAAGAAGGCGTTCGACGTGGGGGAACGATTGTCAGCGTCAGAGCTGATGACGGCCAAATCGACAACATTGCCGACATCCTCAACCGTTGCGGAGCCGTGGATCTCGACACGCGTGCGGCGGAATGGCAGGCCGGCGGCTGGACGGCGCAAACCGGCCAACCCCATTCAATATCCGATATGGCCGTCTCGGGAGAGTCGAACAAGCGGGAGATAAAACGTGGAGGCGTGCGGGTGTACCGACACGCATCCTCGGGTCGATAAACGAGGGATCGGCATTACCGGCAGGTGAAGTGGCAGTATTCGATCGGGCTGGGAGGGGCGTTCAACGCCATTCTAATGGCGCCTCCATCGTAGCCGATCGCTTCGAGGTCGCTTTGCGCAAGGGTAAGCTCTTCCTCGGTCAGGTAGGCCACGGTGTCGGGAACCCCATTGTCCTTCAGCGAGCGCAAGATCGCGCCCATGGCTTCCCGCTCTTCGGGGGGGAGGTCGGTGCTCAACGGAAATTCGAGGCGCCGGCGATAAGGGCTCTCGAACGTTTCGTCGAGGGCTCGAATGGTCTTGAGAACCAGTCTGTCTTGTTCCCAGGCTGGCAGTGCCGGCCCGGCCGAAGGATGCGTCGCCAGCAGGTCCATCAGTGTGATGACGTTGGTATTCAATGACCGGCCGACATATTCTCGCTGCGGCTCCAGCGTCGCGTGCTTCATCCCTAACTGTTTGGCCACAGCTTCGACCAGGGCAAAATTGATCATGAAGCTGTACTGTCCGCCGAACTGGCCGTAGCACGGTTTGTCCGGATCGTTGAGAACTTTCATATCCCCGGTGCCGGCGTCGAACACGCTGAAGCCGATCGCCTCGGGAGCCAAAATCCGCTTCGCTTCTTTCAGAGTCGCGAAGGCACCGACGTTGACCGGCACCAAGACTTCTTGGTCGATGGACTGGAGGAATTCAACGATCGTTTTCCGATAGGGGACGTCTTTCCACTCGACCGTGCGGTACTCTTTTTCCCAGACCAGTTCATCCAGGAAGGGAGGGAAGGTCTTGAGCGTTGCAAGATTCTTTTCCTGAAACGCCCGGACGAAGGCCGACCAATCTTGGATCTTGGCATGCAGAGACTCGCTCACGTTGGGGCGAAGATACTCCTCCTCGACCTCGCTCCCATGTTTCGCCAACAACTTTGTCGGCAGATCGTTCCACAGCTCGTTGCAGAAGATCCGGTCGACGCTGGCGTCGGCGATTTCTCCCAGCTGTTCGACAGATCCTCTATGGATTTCGACGTGAGCTCGGTGCGCGGCGAGGTCCGGATGGGCCAGAGCTCCGGCCAACATCGATTCTTCCCAATCGACCATGACATACCGCACACGCGGATAGATTGTGCCTTCTTTGTCGAGGGAGTGGAGATGGCTGAGAAAACAGGCCGCAAGGTTGCCGTTGCCGGACCCCAGCTCCAGTATCGTGAGGGGTGAGGGGTAAGGAGTAAGGGGTAGTTGATCTGAAGGTGAACGGTTGACGCTTGGCGATTGACGCTTGGCTGCGGCATCCCGTTTCGTGACACGCTCGAAATAATCAGCAGCCAGTGCATGAGCGAGCCGGAAGTCCGCGGAGGCGAACGTCTGGTAGTAGGATCGGAGTCTCTCCCCCCGCAACCCATAGAAGAGCTGATTCAGATGGGTCTGCCATTGATCGAGCGGCCTATACTCGCCGACTAGTTGGGGAAGCTCGTCTGCATCTTGCAACATGTATCACGTCGCTGTAGGGTAGATTTTCGTCAGTTGTCGGAAATCCTAACAGAAGGCCGGAAAACGCCGCAATGGGCATCTCGGTCGTCGGTTTCTTGACAGCCCCGCTTCAACGGCGCAGCAGACAGGCATGCTGAAAGGACTCGGTCGGCTGGTTTCAATCATCGTGCCGGTGTCGGCCCTGAGTATTCTTTCAGGTGTCGCAGAGGAGCTGCCTCTTACTGAGAATGTGCCGATCTCCGAGTTCCAAAACCGCACCGAGGACGTCAAGGCTTACGATTTCGACGCTCCTCCCCAAGGCCTGTTTCGCTCAATCGCCATGGCGGAAGATTTTGAGGAACGCCTGGGTTCTCTGCGTACCCACGAAATCGTGCCGATCAAGCCGACCGAACGATTCCGAGCGGATGTGGACGCCATTTTCATCGTGTTCTCGCTGCATCAGCATTATCAAGCCTTCACGGTGTTCGGTCGTTGCCTGTCAGAACAGGTGGCCGGCGTCATGCCGGGGACGGTCGTCAGCGAAGACGCCATGCACATAGCTCTGGAGGATGACAGCGGGTATCTCACATTATCACCACCCCGAGGAGGCTGGAAACCTGGCCGATATAAAGTGGAAATTCATACGGGCGAGCAAGTCAACGAGATGACTCTCATGGGCACGATGCGCTTTGCCGTCGTGGCGGCTGGAAAATAGCTGTGTCTGCGTCGGGAGGAGTGGCATACGCATGTGTTTGTGATCGATATCTCGCGGATTGCGACCATGCCGGTTCGACATCGTGAAATAGCAGCAGAGAGGACCACCCTCTGGCACAGTGATTCGGACCGACTATATAATGGCTTCTCTTTTACCAGCGAGAGATGCCGCCCATGGCTTCGCGTGACATTCTCGATGAGCGGTACCGCGCGCTGCTAGACGTTTCGCACTCCATCACGGCTCATCATCGATTGGCCGATCTTTTTCACGATCTCGCCCGGAAGTTGCCGAGCGTCACTGCATGCTCCACTATCACGCTAGCCTTGCACGACTCTGAGCGAAACATCATGCGGTTATACCAATTGGAGCCCACGCCGCCTGGCAGGGCCGACCCGGAGGGGGAATACAGAGTGGAGGACATTCCCGAGGGCTGGGTATGGCAACAACAGAAGCCCTTCGCCTGCATGAACGGGCAAGATACTCGCTTTCCCAAAGTCATGGCAAAGCATTGCTCCGCAGGCATCAAGTCGTTTTGTGTCGTTCCGCTCACCACGGTGCGCCGACGGCTCGGCGCAATGGGAGTCGGAAGCGAAGAAGCGCTCCACTATGAGGGAGCGGAGTTCGACTTCCTGCAACAAGTCGCCAAGCAAGTCGCCGGTGCGATTGAAAACGCGATGAATTTCGAGCGTGTGCGTCAAACGGAACAGGAGTTACAACGCCAAGTCGAGCGCGAGCGGTTGATGTTGGAAATCAACAATGCCGTCGTGTCGCACCTGAGCCTCCGCGACCTCCTCAAAGCAATCTCCCTCAGCCTACGTCATGTCATCCCCCACGATGCAGCCCTGTTGACGCTTCACGAACCCGGCGGCGACCAACTTCGCCTCCACGCCCTGGATTTGCACATGTTCGGCGCAGTTCCCTTCGAGGAAGGTGTGCTGATCTCATCGCGCGATACGCCGGAGGGACAGGCCATCTCGTCGCGCCATCCGGTGTTGGTTGGTCCCGTCGTTGATCTCACCCGATTCTCATCCCCCTGGGTCCGACACGCGGTTGAGAACGGCGTCAAATCGGGGTGTGCGGTTCCCCTGATCACACACGACCGTACAGTCGGGGCACTGAGCGTCGTGAGTGCGCGCGAAAATGCATTCAGTGAAGCGGATGCCGTGCTGCTCAGCCAGTGCGCCAAGCAAATCGCCATTGCGGTCGAGAACGTACTTGCTTATCGAGAAATTGCGACCCTAAAGGACAAGCTGAACAAAGAAAAGCTCTACTTGGAAGACGAAATCCGAAGCGAATTGAACTTCGAGGAGATCATCGGGGAAAGCTCTGCGATCAAGCAGGTGCTGAATCAAGTGGACATCGTGGCACCCACGGGCTCCACCGTCCTGATTTTGGGTGAGACCGGAACGGGGAAGGAACTGCTCGCCCGCGCGATCCATGATCGAAGCAAGCGCCATGAACGAACCTTTGTGAAGTTGAACTGTGCGGCCATCCCTACGGGGTTGCTCGAGAGTGAATTGTTCGGCCATGAGAAAGGGGCGTTTACCGGAGCGATCGCCGCCAAGGCAGGCCGGTTCGAGTTGGCGGACGGCGGGACCCTCTTCCTCGACGAGGTGGGGGACATCCCTCTCGAACTGCAATCCAAATTGCTGCGCGTGTTGCAGGAACAGGAGTTTGAGCGGCTCGGTAGCACCAGGACCATCAAGGTCAGTGTACGGCTTCTCGCGGCTACGAACCGTGACCTTACCGAAATGGTTGCGAGCAAACTCTTTCGGAGCGATCTGTATTATCGGTTGAATGTGTTTCCACTCACCGTGCCGGCGTTGCGGGACCGCCGCCAGGACATTCCTCTCCTGGTTCGGTATTTCGTCCGCCAGTTTGCCCGCCGCATGGATAAGACCATCGACTTCATTCCTGCTGAAACCATCGCCGCGTTGTCCCGCTATGACTGGCCGGGGAACATTCGTGAATTGGAAAACTTCATCGAGCGCGCCGTGATCCTCACGCAAGGGACTACACTCTATATCCCCCAGACCGAGCTAAAACCGCGCGCGGAAGACGAGATTCCATCTCCAGCAACGTTGGAGGAGACAGAACGGCAACATATTTTGAGCGTCCTTAAATCAACCAAGTGGGTGGTGGGCGGTCCCACGGGAGCGGCAGCGCAACTCGGGATGAAACGGACCACGCTCCAGTCCAAGATGCAGCGTCTCGGTATCACACGCCCTATTTGATGACGATTCTTTCGGCACTTGCCGACAGCTAGGCAGACGCGCTCGTCAGTGACGTCCCCGCAGATAACCACGATTCCTGCTCAACCTAACAATCCACTGTTGTATCAATGGCTTTCAGTTATGGTGCCTTGTCGTCAGTCTCGGCACGCTCCGTGCCATACGCATCCTGTGTCGTGCCCAGCGCCCTACAGATTGGAATCCACGACAGTCAAGATCGAATGGGGAAGTGAGATTGCTTTTATCCGGAGGTCCACATGGATCTGAAAATACCGAGTCCGGAACAAGCTTATTGGGGATTGCGTGCCATGAAGACGGTCGCCATGGCAGATGGGGTACTCGATGCGTCCGAGCGCCACTTGATGGAATCCATCCAGCAAATCTTCGGCACGACACATATTCTGGAGCAACTTGCTCCAATCACGCCGACAGAGCTGGCCAGAGCGTTTCCCGACCCTCAGCTCAGGAAACAGCTCGTGCAAGGGTTAGTCATCATGACGCTGATCGATGGAAGGACTGGCCCAAAAGAAGCAGCTCACGTTGAACAGTTTGCCCAAGCTCTTGAGGTTGATGCTCCTGAGGTGAAGAACCTGCGACATATCCTGAAGGGCGCAATTCTGCAGCTTCGCCTCGACCTGGTGCGCCGATTTTGGTTGCGGCCCAAGGTCAACGATGTCTGGAACAAGGAGGGCCTCAGAGGGCTCTCCAAGTTTGTACGTGGAATGATAGGCCGGTATGAGAACGAAGAGTTGGCAGCCCGGTACCGGGAACTGGAGTGTTATCCACCAGGCTCTTTAGGCCGTTCCCTTTGGGAATATTGGCAGATGAACGGGTTTGCGCTTCCCGGACAAAAGAATGGGGCCCCAGAGCAAATCGTGTTCCATGATTGTGCACACGTTTTGTCAGGCTATGGAACGGCTCCGGAAGAAGAAGTGCAGGTCGCCTGCTTCAGCGCCGGCTTCCAGCGTCGCGAGCCGTGGATCTTTGTCTTCTTCGTGTTGCTTCAATTCCACGTCGGCATCCGCATGACTCCCATCACCACCGCCCGGACGGGGATGTTCGACCCCTTGAAGGCCATGATCGCGATTCGCCGAGGCGCTGCGATGAACGTGGATCTCAACGACGGCTGGGATTACTGGCCGGTGATGGGCGAACAGGTCCAGGAGCTCCGGCGGCGGTACAACATCCTGCCGGCCGAGGCATTCCTGCCTGCAAAGCAGGAAGCGCCCGTGGCTGGGGCCTAATGACACCACAGTGTGCACAGGAATGGCTCGTCATTCAATGGTTCTGATATCCAGAAGGAGATGGTGATGACAACAGGTAATCGTTACGCAACATCCTGGGAGAGTTTTTGGGGCTCTACAACCGGGACCGCTGGTGAAGTGTTCTGGGATGCCGATCCGATCTATGCATCTCGGCAAGACCTAGCCCTGTTCCTCGAATATTTCGATCCGGAACTCCCTTTGATTGATCTGGGGTGCGGCAATGGAACGCAAACACGGTTTTTGGCTGATCATTTCACGACGGTGATTGGGACTGAGATTGCACCTGCGGCAGTTGAATTAGCCCGAAAGACCAATGGCGCAGCCAATACCACGTATCGCCTCCTCGACGTGCTGCATCTTGAGGAGGCCCAACGTTTCCACGACGAAATCGGGGATGCCAACCTCTACATGAGGGCGGTGTTACATCAACTGTCGCCGGCGGATCATGCGACAGCCGTTCTAAGCATCGAACGGCTTCTTGGAGCAACAGGGACGTTGTATTTGATCGAACTGTCCTCGGCAGCCGAGCCCTTCTTCGCCAAACTCATTCAAGAGTATGGGGCGCCTCCTGGGCTCGCCCGAGTGTTCCAACATCAGATTACGCCGGGCATGTTGCACGACAATGCTCTGGAATCCTTGTTTCCACCGAATCGATTTACACTTCTTGACACCGGTCCGAGTCATATTCGAAGCGTGCACAGTCTTCCGACTGGTGACATGGTGGAGGTGCCGGCTTTCTATGCCGTTCTTCGAAGGCAGGAAAGTAGGGGTCTGTGAGCGCTTACTCGGAAATAGAGAATGGCTAACGGCCATAAGAAAGGACACATTATGGAACTCCCCGGCCCATTAGATGTCGTCTCGCAACTCGTCACGGCTATGAATGCCTGTGATCTGGAATCGGCCCTGACTCTATTTGAGTCGGGCGCTTCGTTCGTCATGAAGCCCGGTGTCGTCGTACAGGGGGCCGCTGGCATACGTCAGGCGCTTGAAGGCTTCATGGCGCTGAAGCCGACATTAACCATCGACGAACAGCAGATCGTGCAGGCGAGCGATGTCGCGCAGTACTGTGCCCGCTGGAGCATCAAGGGAATCGATCCAGCGGGAACTGCCGTGCAACTGGGTGGGCGATCCTCCAGCATCTTGCGACGCCAACCCGATGGGCGGTGGCTCTTCTTGGTGGATAACCCGTGGGGCACCGACATCGTCGCATAGCTTAGCCTCAGTGTCGCCGGACAATTATTCAAACTGAAAGGAGCCGTTATGATGATCATCCATTACTTCATCGTTGTGATCAGCTTGGTGGTTGGTCTTGCCGGGAGCAATCGTGCGTTGGCCTCGGCGAAAAGTCTTGAGGCGGGGTATGCGAGTACGAGTTGGATCGGCAGCGGTGAAGTCCATGATCTTCCCGATGGGGAACAGGTCATCAACGCCATCGTCAAAGGCGTGATGATCGTCCGTCATTCAAATGGCGCCGTTGGCGGGATTGTCCACACAGCCCAACTCGAATGTCCAATTCGCGTTACTCTCAGCACAAAGAGCAACCACAGAACCTACCTTGGACTTTGCACGATTCTCGCTCATGAGGGTAAAGACGTAGGTTACGCCGAATGGAAGTGCTCCGGAGATCATGTCGAATGCGAAGGCGAGTTTACGCTTACAGGCGGAGCCGGTGGATTCAATGGAATCTCGGGAACGACGCCCTTTTTCAGCAGGATTGTTTTCGAGAAGCTGGAAGCACACAATGCTCGGGCCGTGGGCTATGCCTATTGGCCTAACCTTACGGTGACGTTGCCTTAAGCGATGCCTCCGCTGAGTATAGGACTATCGGCAACGAAGCAGTAAGAATGTTCGGTTGCAGGCTCCCTAATTGATGGGATGAACCTGGGGCATAAGTACGTCGTAATCGATCTATAACCAAGTTGTTTCTGTTATCTCCGGATGCCCAGCCTCCTCCCTGGAGGGTCACTAGCGGAGCCGGCGCCCAACCCACAACTATTCCTTGTCGTTTGACCCTCTCCGCACCTTCCGTTAGAATGCGCCATTTCGTATCCTAATCTCTAGTCGCCGCTCGAGTGCTTGCGTATCATGACACCGCCATCCAGCCCTAATTCCATTCCTTGGGCCTCGGTCATCATCCCAATCAAGGATGAACGGGAGAACCTCTCTCCGCTAATCACCAGCCTGCTGAAAGTCATGGATTCGCATGAGCGGTCACGTTCCCGCTCTTATGAGATTCTCTTCGTCGACGACGGAAGCAGTGACGGCAGCAGCGACGAGCTGGACCGCTTGGCTCGTGAGCATGTCCAGGTGCGGGTGTTTCACTTCGACCGAAATTACGGCAAGACCTGTGCGCTCGAGGCCGGTTTTCGACAATCTTCTGGCGAGATCATTATCCAGATCGACGGTGATCTCCAGCAGGACAGCGAAGATATCTTGAAGCTGCTGCCGTATACCGCTTCACATGACGTAGTCTGCGGATGGAGGCAGCAACGGCAAGACGGTCTCGTCAAGAAATTCTCCTCTTTGATCGCGAACCGGGTGCGGAACATATTCACGCATGACGGTATGCATGACACCGGATGCCCGCTCAAGATCTTTCGACGGCCGGTGCTGGAGCGGATTCGTCTCTTTGAGGGGATGCACCGATTCTTTCCGGCGCTCGCGTTGATGCATGGATTTACGGTAACCGAAGTACCGGTTCGGCACTATCCACGCATTCACGGGGTATCCAAATATGGCATGGGGAATCGCCTGTTCAAGTCGCTCTACGATTTGTTCGCGGTTCGATGGATGCAGAATCGTGTGTTGCACTACAAATTCCGCGATCAGTGATGTGAGTCGATGCGATCGGGACAGCTTTCTCCACCATCCGGAATTCCGATGACGGCCCTTTCCTCAACACCGCATGGCTACTGAGACCATCTGGCTTGGTATCGGATTTCTGGGCCAAGGACTTTTTTTCGGTCGTTGGCTGGTTCAATGGATCGCTTCGGAGCGGAGCGCTGAAAGCCGCGTGCCCATCTCCTTCTGGTATATGAGTCTCATCGGCGGGTTGATTACCCTCGCCTACGCGATCTACCGCATGGACCCGGTATTTATCTCTGGGCAAGGGCTCGGGGCAATCGTGTATCTGCGCAATTTGGTCCTCATTCACCGCACGGATCACACAAAAAGCCTGCCTCGGCCACAGGCATGAAGGACAGAGACACAAACCGCCGTTCGGCGTCTTCTATCGCCCACTGGTAACGGCCACATCCGACCATGGATCGCACCTCGGCTCCACCGATACAGTTGCTGCTCCTCGTGCTCCTCTCCGGGCTGCTTTTTTTCACCGGCCTGGGCAGTGTGGGCCTGACCGATCGCGACGAAGGCCGCAATGCCGAAGCCGGGCGAGAGATGTTCGCATCCGGCGACTTGGTTACCCCGACCTTCAACGGGGAGTTGCGTGTCGCCAAGCCTGTTTTTGTGTATTGGCTGATGACGATCTCGTACCACGTCTTCGGTGTCAATGAGTTTGCCGCGCGTACGCCCTCAGCGTTGTTCGGAGTGGCATTGATCGTGATGCACTACCTCTTTCTTTCCCGGCTGCGCGGTCCGACCGTCGGTTTGTTCGGCGCGTTGATGTTGCTGTTGAACTTCGAAATGTTGGCGCTCGGGCGCATGGCGATTACCGATAGCGTCTTGATTTTCTTCACCACCCTATCGCTCTACGGTTTTTGGCTCGGCCTACACGAACCAGGCACAGGACGCCACTGGATCTGGGTTTTTTATGCCGGCATGGCTTTGGCTACCTTAACAAAGGGGCCGGTTGGATTCGCCGTTCCGCTGATTACGGTCCTCTTGTCTCTCGCTGTCACCAGGCAATGGGCAGTGTTTTGGCAGAGAGGCGTGCCGATCGCCGGATCCTTACTTTTCCTCATTCTCGCCGGTCCCTGGTATA
>CAYXKP010000074.1:0-7989 GCA_964465695.1 uncultured Nitrospira sp. | reverse complement strand
CTGGTATACAGCCATGTTCGTCATCCATGGGGATGCGTACTCCTCACAAGCGAAAGTCCACACGGTTGGGCGATTTCTCGCACCGATGGAGGGACATGGAGGGGGATGGTGGTTCTATTTTCCGGTCCTGTTGCTCGGCTTTTACCCCTGGAGCTCGTTCTTACCGGCAGCGCTTTATCGTGCCTATCGCACCTGGCGAGAATCCCGTGCGATGGTGAACCGTAGACATGAACTACTTGAGCGGGGCAACCGGTTCGGCTCAGGAGACGAACTGGAATGGTTTGCGGGTCTGTGGATCGTCGGGATGTTCATATTCTTTAGCCTGTCGTCTACCCGTCTGCCTCACTATATCGGTCCTCTGTTTCCCGCCTGTGCCCTCTTGGCCGCTTCGTTTTGGGCCCACGGGCTACAAGATTCTTCGACGTGCGTCCTACGCGGGTCGATCCATTTCATGACCGGGATCGGCTACGTCTTGGCGATCGGGTTTGCGAGCGCCCCCGTTCTCTTCGTCAAATTTTCCGGGAAAATGATTAAAGAGTTCCCCCTCGCCGCTCAATTTGATCTGGGTATCGGGCCCTACGTCGGTGCGGCCATCATCCTGGTCGCCATGGGACTGATCGGATATTTCGGGCTGAGCGACAACAGACGCGGCATCGCCTTTGGGGTAGCCGGCGGCGCGGTGGCCAGCGTCTTTCTCGTCGCCATTCTCGCGGTCGTTCCAGGATTGAACCGATACGCAATAGCGCCGCCGCAGGAACTGGCCTACGCAGCAGGGTTGAACCTCAATCCGGCCGACCAACTGGTCGCATTCGGCTCGACCAGACCATCCATCGCCTTCTACGCGAGGCGACCAGTGGTCTTTATCCCAGCCGACGAACGCGACCGATTGCGCAGGGCTCTGAGCAAAGAAGGCCGGACGATGATCCTCCTCCCGGAATACTTGCAGGAGGCCTTGTCGAAGGAAGCGGACGGATTTCAGCCGATTCTCAAGCGTTACGGCTACGTCTTGTTGGGCAATCAGCAGATGGTCACCAAGCCTCAGGGTGTAGATTCCGGCGCCTCACCGCCAACCAAGACTTTTGGGCACTGACCCATACTCGAGACTACTCGTAGAGCATTTTTCTGTAGTCAAGATGGCCTGGAGGGATTCGCAATACGCCATCACGCATAGCGTGTGTATTGATGGTCACTGAAAGGGCAGAATCCCTCGTGCATCAACGAGAACCAGAATGGCAATGACCAAGCCCCCAAGCAAGGCGCTTTCCCGTACCACGGACCAGGCCGGCAATTTCTCAGCATAATCGTCGTTCCTCCCTATCGCCTGGAGCCAAACCGCCATGCAAGCGAATCCGACCGACGAGAGGACAAGCGGTGAGGTCGTCATGGCAGCCAGGCCGTACGCGATCATCAGCACTGAGGTATTCGAATGCCAGCTCCTTCCTGTTCCTCTCCGACGCAGCCAATGAGTTCGCCGGATCCATAAGCCGCCCGCTACCGCACCAGCCCCTAATACCAGGAATAGAGTGCTCACCACCCCATCAGCCATTTGACGGGACAGGACCCAGAGCAAGGCAAACAACGCCGAAGTTCCCATCGCCGCATATCGTAGTCCGTCCTGTATTGAAGTGCGCCACTGTTTTAAGGGGGCTGTCGCGACGAATCCGCTGAGGATACCGATCACCGCCCCTCCAAGAACATCCGTCGGGAAATGCGATCCTCGAAGGATGCGACTGAGTCCTACGAAAAGTGCGACCGCGATACAAAGAGGTCCAATGAATGGAAACCGTATGGCCAGCACCGTCGCGACGGCAAAACTTGCAGTACTATGCCCTGATGGAAATGAATCCAGTCCCGATGCCCAGGAAAAGGTTATCTGCCAGTCTCCCGAGTGGACGAACTTTGGTCGAGGCCTTCCGATGAGGTGTTTCAGCCCGTTGGCGAGTAGCGCGGCGATTCCATGAGCGATCAGCGACTGGATGGCGATTATCTTGACGGTTGGCTTTTCAAATGCCCATGCACCTACGAGCAAGAGGATACTTACGGTCGCCAGCCGCCACCCTTGGCCGATCCAGTCGCCCATATCGCTGGTGAACGCCATCCATGGAACGGTGAGCTGGTCCCAAGGGAGATGAATCGTCACCGATCGCACATACTTGGTGATCGGCAAATCAAACTGGGCCACCCCCAGAAAGCTTGTGGCCAACGCAGCACAAGAGCATCCGACTGCAACGATCGACGAGGTCCTGCTTTGAGATGATCGGGAGAGGGCGCTCATCAAGCCATGATCTGTAACGAGGCTCCTGGAACTGATCACCAACCGCTCATCGTGGATTCCCGTACTTTACGGCACCCAGTCGGCCAGGAACACATTGAACTCGCCCGGTTCTTTGGCATTTCGATCTGAGACCCAGACAAGGCGTTTGCCGTCCGGAGAGAACATGGGGAAACTATTAAAGTGCCCTTCCATGGTGAGACGTTCTAATCCGGTTCCATCGTCGCGCACCAAATACAGATGGAAACTCGGGCGTCCCCCTTCCCCTCTTGTTTCGATGTTAGAGGAAAAGATAACGCGTTTTCCGTCGGGATGAAAAAAGGGAGAAAAATTCGATGCGCCGGTCGTAGTGACCTGTTTCTTGTTCGACCCGTCGGCATTCATAATAAAAATTTCAAGCTGACCGGGCTCGACCAGCCGCTGTGCCAATAGCTCTTTGTATTTTGCCACCTCGGAGGGATCGGTCGGATGGGCCGCCCGATAGACGATTCTCTTGCTGTCCGAGGAAAAAAACGCCCCGCCGTCGTATCCGACATCATCCGTCAGGCGACGGACGTTTGAGCCGTCAAGGTTCATGGCATACAGATCAAGGTCCCCGTCCTTCACCGATGTCCAGACAATGGTCCTTCCATCGGGTGAGATCGTGGCTTCGGCATCATACCCTGGTGACGCCGTCAGCCGCTGTATGTCCTGACCGTCGAGATTTACGGCGTAGATATCGTAATCGTCGAGTGCCCATCGATAGGCGCCATCCCGTTTGGGTTTTGGCGGGCAATCGTCCCCGGCGGCGTGGGTGGATGAGTACAGCACCCGACTGTCACCCGGGAAAAAGTAGCCGCACGTCGTGGCACCCTTGCCGGTACTGACCATGCGCACGCCCTTATTATCCAGATCCATCACATACATTTGATAACAGCCCAGCCCTGACTCGGCCGGCCTTAGTAGGGAGGCCGGCAAATCCTTCATCCAGTTGTTCGTCGATTGAAAAATGAGCTTGGTTCCATCGAATGAAAAATAGGCCTCCGCGTTCTGCCGGCCAAAGGTCAGCTGACGGATATTGGCCAGATGCCGTTCCGTCGTACGAGTCGACGCAACAGACTCCTTCGGTTGATCAGCGGCCAGGGCAAATAGGGGAATACTGGTCAAGGCACAGAATCCCCATAGCCAAATTGCCCCGATCTTATGGCGTTGCATCAATCCGCACCTCCTTCACCTCCGGCGAACTTTGCCACAGTTCGCGTTTCGTCACGACTCCGTCTTGAAACATCACGTAACTATGCCATCCATAATAGAACAGAAAGCGCGAAATTTTCTCGACCGCGTCGGGTGTCACGCCATACAGCACCGTGATGACACTGCCCGGCACATTTGACCGATGGCAGGAGAAGATCACCGCCATCTTTGGTCCAACGTATGCCTGACCATCAATCTGGAATCCCGACTCTCCGAGAGCAATTCGGTCACCGCAAGATTCCTGCACCGCTGATTGAACCGCCTGTCGCCGGCTGGCATCTGCCAGTACCAAGAGCGATCCGTTCTGTGGCAGTGAACCCTCATTCAGAGAAATCACTGTCGTTCTAGACGGTCCTGTTAATTCATGATCGGAGATACGGGACACAATCTGTTGTAACGGCGAAGCAGGGTCAGCAAACGCCCGGACCACCGTCTTGTGTGTATCGGTGACATAGCCGTTCAGCATCGGCGGCATCTGACGCCTCGTCAGCCGGCGAAAAGTCGTTAGATTAGGATCAAGCTCCACCCGCAACGGCTGATCTGAGAGGGAAAAGTCGGCAATGCTCGTTTGCGAGAGGCCAAGCGCGATCGACTTGATTTCCGTCGATTCCTTCATCACGATGTGGATGGGGATCACCATTCGAAAGGGCTTCTCGGTCTGCCCGATCTGAACCGTCAACCGCCAAGTTTCCCTGTCACCCTCTCCCTTCACGCGACGGGCGTGGGCATCGCCCAACGATACGAGCGGGGCACCAGGCTGTTCGACCCATTGTTTGAAAAACCACCGCAAGTTCTGACCGCTTTCTTGAGAAAAGACTTCTTCGATCGATTTCCAATCCGCCGGGTGATTACGGTACCTGCTGACGAAGGTTTTCAAGCTGCGCCAGAACGACTCATCTCCGATTTCTTGCCGAAGGAGGTGAAACACAAAAGCCGATTTGTGGTAGCCGATGGCATTATCTTTCTCGTCATGCTTCCGACGAAATTGAGAAACCGCATAGTCTGTTTCAGGCTTCACATAGAGATTGTAGCCGTGAAGCATCATGCGCCTTTGTTCGAAGGCTTGCGGAGCATCCTGAACTAACTCGTGCCAGTAGTAATTCGCCAAGTAAGTCGTCATTCCCTCGACCCAATTGCCATGATCGTCTCGATTGAACACCGAATTTCCGATCCACGAATGGACGATCTCGTGACCCAAGGCATAGGGTTGGACATAGTGTCGTTTGATGCTGCCGCTGCCGAGCAGGGTGAACGACGGCAGACCAAGACCACTCGCAAAGAAATTCTCAACCACTGCGAATTTGTCGAAGGGATAGTTCCCTAGGATCCTGACATACGCGTCGAGATACCTGGCGGTCGCATCGAGATACTCATCTGCCAAGGTGGCATTATCGGGCAGGAAATGGGTCTGGAGCTCGACTCGCTGTCCCGTCGAGCTTTTCCACTCCCGCGAGGTCGTCACAAATTTGTTGGCAACCAGAGTGAACGCCTCGGACGGATCCTGAACGATCCATGTTGATGTGGTCTTTCCCTCACTCGTCGTCTCACCTTCCTTACGTCCGGACGTCACCACCGTCCAGCCTTGTGGAATCTGAACAGTCATTCGATAGGTGCTGAAGGAACCGATGACGTCGGGATACCATTGGCTTTCCCCGCTCAAGTACACACCTTCTGAACCGATATACCCCGCCGTCTCACTGGGTGTCACAAATCGCAAGTGGCGCGGTTCTCTCGGAGGGTCATTGATTTGGCCGCGATAACGCATGACCAATATCACCTTTCGGTCATGCGCTTTTGGAATGGAGACTACGATACGCTGGACCGCAGTCTCAAGAGGACGCGTACTCTTGAATGGAACGACTTTGTCGAGACCTTTTTGCTCACCGGAGATAGGGCTTGTTCGCATGGCGATGGACTCGACATGCAACGTATGTGCAAGCGTGAATGTGACCGAAGTGGCCTGCGGCTCAATATCCAGCTCGATCTGATCGCTTGCAAATAATTCGTGTGTGGTAGGGACCAACTCGGCTGATAGGACGTGATGAATACTGGCGACGTTCTCCTGGGCAAGCAGTGTTAAACCGGTCCACGCCTGTGCGATGGCGGTCGATAGTAGGCTGATGAGGCAAAAGCGAAGAAGACGCGTCCTGATGTCCATCAGGAAGCGTTTTAACACTCGCGGCAGACGAGTACAAGCTGGATCGCGGTCAAGAGACGTTCAAGGTCCACCGGTTTAATAAGGATCTCCTGAGGACCTAAGCTCCACGCTTCTCGAAGCAACTCCTCATTGTGACTTCCGGTCATGATGATGATACCACCTGAATAACCCTTGTCACGCAGGGCACGAAGAACTTCGATCCCCGTCATTCCGGGCATGACCAGGTCGAGCACAATCGCATCCGGAGGCCCATCTTTGACTATCTGTAGAGCCTCGTGTCCGTCTTTGACGCCAGACGCCCGATATCCGCGCAAGCTGAGAAATCGGACCAAGAGGTCGCACAGGAGCGGTTCGTCGTCGACTACCAAGACTGATTCATCGACCTGCTCAATAACATTCCCCTTGCCGACGGAAGGCTGCATGGTCACCGGCTGCGCAGGTTGCCGTGAGACCTGATTCACGGCCTCGACGAGAACATCCAATGATAACCCTTTTCTGATGAAATCCGTCGCTCGTAAAGCTCGTGCTTGATTCTCCTGCGTTTCTGTTGCTCCACCGCCCAGGATAATGACCGGCGCATGAGGATCGAGCGCCCGGATTTCCTTTAAAACAGTCAATCCGTCCATCTCCGGCATCCGTAGGTCCAGGAGGGTAACTCGTGGAGCGTGTGCACGGAATAGATCAAGACCTTCACGTCCACTCGTCGCCGAAATGACGTAGTACCCATGACGGGTGAACAAGCTCTGCAACAAATCGCAATTCATCTGATCGTCGTCCACGATCAAGACCTTGATCATCGATCCCGGCGCTCCTCACGTCTGAAAGCCGTACCTTACAAAAAGAGAGTAGCACGAGGACATGAACGACAGAAGACAATACGTGGTTTATGTCGGGGAAGTCGGCTGTCCGAAAAGAGCCGCGACGAACGCCTCGGCATTGAAGTCCTGAAGATCATCGGCCCCTTCCCCCACACCAATAAGGCGTAGGGGGAGTTTCAGCTCTTCGGCAATCGCTACGACGATTCCTCCCCGTGCGGTTCCATCAAGCTTGGTTAGGGCGAGTCCCGTGACCCCAACCGCCTCGTGAAACTGACTGGCCTGGGCCAGTGCGTTCTGTCCGACCGTGGCATCAAGGACTAACAACACTTCATGTGGCGCACCTGGTAACTCCTGAGAGATCACCCGTTTTACTTTCCGCAACTCGTCCATCAGATTGGACTTCGTGTGTAGGCGACCCGCCGTATCAACGAGAACTACGTCCACCATTCTAGCTTTGGCTGCAACGACGCCGTCGAAGGCCACCGCCGCGGGATCGGCACCGGGCCGTTGGCGGATCACTCCCACTCCGATCCGATCCCCCCAAACTTGAAGTTGATCAATGGCGGCTGCACGAAAAGTATCTCCCGCCACAAGGAGAGGCCTCCGCCCAGCCTGAGTCATCCGCTGTGCTATTTTGGCAATGGTGGTCGTTTTCCCTACGCCGTTCACTCCGGCAACAAGCGTGACAAACGGCTTAGGGCCCTCATTGACCAGCTGATTGATCGTAGGACCTGATACAGTTTTTAAAATGTCATAGAGAGACCGACTTAAGACATTTTGGAGCCCTTCGGAGGTTTTCGCCTCGGCTCCACGTGTCTCTTCTCTCACACGCTGCATCAAACAATCGACAACGCGGACGCCAAGATCCGCAGCGAGCAGCGACGCCTCCAGATCTTCAAGAAGTTCCTCGTCCGGCGCACGTCCAAGGAATCGGTCCAGGGACTGTTGCATGACATTGCGCGTTCTACCGAGCCCGTCGCTTAGCCGTTGAAACCATCCCATTGTCAACGACCTCTTGTTTGCCGTCCCGTTCGAACAGCGACCAGGCGAGGCACAGGAGTTATCAGCTGTAGCAGCGCCCGTTCGCGACGTGACATTCGCGCCGCTTCTCGCGAACTACGCTCATGGTCATATCCGCATAGATGGAGCACTCCGTGCACCAAAAGCATGGCAAGCTCGTCGTCGATCGATCGTCCCGCTTCCTTTGCTTGGCGTAAGGCTGTCGGCAGCGAGATCACGACATCACCGAGCATCTGGGTTACTGGGCGCACACCCGGAGGCATCACAGCCTCACGGATGGAGAAGGCCAGCACATCAGTAGGTCGATCCTTCTTGCGGTATTCATTGTTCAGCCGCCGCATACGTCTGTCTCCGATCAGTTCTAGGCTCAGTTCTAAACCTGACTCTCCGACTGCCGACAAAACACGTTCAGCTAGATGGGTCAATGTAGTTTGTCTGACGGCAAGCCGCGTGGTGCGTACGCGAAGATAGACCACCATCAATGAGAA
>CAYXKP010000073.1:0-20800 GCA_964465695.1 uncultured Nitrospira sp. | reverse complement strand
AGCAGCCCCAAAATAATATCGACGATCGTGGTTTTCCCTCCCCCGGAGCTCCCGACGATGGCCACCGTCGTATGATGTCGGATGGTCAGATTCAGGTTGTTCAGAAGAGCAGTGTCAGCATTGCTGTATTGGAATACCACGTTCTTCAATTCAATTTCTTGCCGCAACGGCCCTATCTCGTCATTTTCTTGCCGTAAAGAATCTCCCATCTCGTTCACCGACGGCAACGGTTGAACTTTTGCGACTGGTGCTCCGGCAATCGTCTTCAGCTTTTCCTCAACGGCTTCCAGCGAGGCCAGGTTATACCGTACCGCCGTGGCGCTCCCAAAGATCTGCTGGAAGGCCGGCAGCAGCCGATAGGCGGTAAACGCATACAATGTCAACAACGGAAGGGCGTCTTTGAAATCCTGATGAGTCGCCAACAGATAAATCACCAGCAAAATCACCGATCCAAACGCAATGCTTTCAATCGCGTAGCGCGGCACCTGGCTCATAGCCGCGCTCTTCCATTGATTCCTCGCGTACAACGCCGCGTGCTTGGCGAACCGTGCCTGATAGGCGGCATCCTGACCGAGGATCTTGAGCTCCTTGATCCCGTTCAAGATCTCCGTGGCGAGTCGAAACCGTTCCCTCTGCGCCTCTTTACTGGTTCTTCCCAGATCGGTCATTTTTTGACGAACGGTCAGGAACACGACGGCGTAGATGGTGCCCAATACGGTTCCGAACAAGACCGCCAACCACGGGTCCACCCATATCACCAGCAGCAGGATACTCACGGCGACGACCGCCTTGGCGATCGCCTGCAAGATAGGCACAATAATACCCTGAACCACGCGACCAACGTCATCCGTGCAATTCACGACCAGATGCGAGCTATTCTGCTCCAGAAAATAGGCATAGGGCTGCCGCACATACTTCGAGAGAATCTGCGTGGAAAGGCTATACCCCAGGTGGTGAGAAAACCATAAGATGGCGGACACACTGGCCAGCGACACGGCGTTGCTGAACACCATGATCGCCAGCGCCGCACAGCCCAGCCCCACCAGAAACGTGTTGGTGGATTCGAATTCCCACGAAGTAAACATATGGTGCAGCCACGGATTCGTCTGTATCAGGTCAGGGTTTCCCACCACGGCCATAAAGGGCAGGATCGAGGACACTCCCACCGCATCGATGAGGCCGGCAAGAACGATCAGCCCGAGCAACACATAGGAGAGACGCCGCTCCCTGGGATCCACCAATGCTTGAAGTCGTTGGATGAGTCGCCACATGAAAACACCTTTACAAAAAATTTACAAACTAGGCCACGGCTGCGTGGTGTGAATTTACCTTCCGCGACCTGTACCGACTCCACGCGAGGCAGGCCCCCAGGATGAATTGTGGGGACGTTTCCTACAGCAACCGAAATCAGGATGACGTGATAAGTGTTGGCTATGCCTGAGGAGGGTGAAAGGCTAAGGTCTCAAAGATCAGATGATAGAGCGAGGAGTGGGTCTTCTCGTAAAGAAGAGGACAGCTTGCTAATGCTCCTTCCAGCAGTACCGCAGGAATCGAGAAGCCTTCGGAGACTGATTCCAGTGAGGCATCGGCGGTAAGCAAACTCATGAGCGTGGTCGGCGTTCCCAGCATCTGGGATACCACGCAAAAACAAATCAATACGACCAGAAACGCCAATCCTGCTCCCCGAAATGGAGAAGGGAATAACCTTAATAGCGTCGCAGGCATAGGAAACACTACTTTATTCGTGAAGGGGTAGTCAACGAGTTCACTTCACCCTTTTCATCCAGGAGCGGCCTTAACGACCGGAAGAAGTTGGAACTGATCGTTGCGATAGAATTTGAGGAGGACCTGCTTGGGTTTGGAGGTGGGGCGTGGACACTGGGTCTCGCAGCGTGTAGATGCACCGACCTGGACGGTCCAGATGCAACACCCTACCAGCATGCCTACACTTAAAACGCCCAGTATCGAGATGCCCCGAATACGAGACGGCAGCCAGCTAGAAAGAGCTCACCCTGCGTCTCGACAGGTAATGTTTTTGTCCACTGTACTTCGTACAAGCTTAGGGAATATTCCTTCTGCGTTTCTGCCACATGCAGCTCCAGCAGCTGCCGCGTTCGAGGCCGACTCCCCATCAACACGAGGATCCCGTTCTCACTTCTGTTGATGCAGTACACCTCACCCTGCTCAATGTTCACGTGCCGACCATCGACCGACTTGCACAGGCTATACCCGCATACCTTTTGTTCGTTCACCCGTGCCTCTCGGCGTCGAGAGGGACATACCTCTTCCTTGCTTTGACGGACACCGGCCATGGCGGCATCAGTGCCCAAATCTCCGACAGGGCATTCAGAAACGACTTCCCTTGTTCCCAAATTCATGATGCCTCCAAATTTCAAACGAACGATACTCGCATTGGGAGCAAGTGCCATACCATCAGAGTATTTATACATTGCGCGCGGATTGCTCATGTATCCCTTCTTAATCCTCTGATCAAGAACGTATCGAAAGTAAACAGCGAAGGGATATGGATTCATCATTCCGATGTATTATGGCCATAAGACCTTGATTCTCAAGACACTTCTACAGTGGATGGAGAAGCATACATGGCAGAAAGTCCGGCCCTTCACCGTAAGGTAGGTACAGCACAAAGAAAACGATAAAGACCTTACATAGTTCATCGGCTCAGCTTCTCCACTCGAAGGCCAAGCAAGCGGATGCGCTGTCGATGCGGGTTCTCACGCCGATCAAGAAAGGGCAGCATCATTTTCACGGCCTCCCGTTTCAATATGGCCGGCTCGTTGGTCGCCATAGCCAATGTATGGGCCCGTGACTTGGTTGCAAAATCCGCAAAACGAACGGTCAGCACGACCGTTCGAAAGGAATGAAATCCTTCACGGTGGAGACGTTCCATCACACCTCGGACCAACTCCTCCAGTCGACTGAGGAGCGTATGGCTGTCGAGTGTATCGGATTCGAACGTTTCCTGTTCTCCGATGGACTGTGGCTGCGAATATTCCTCAACCGGTGAGTCATCTCGGGCGCGAACCTTCGCATAAAGATCCACGCCGCGTTTCCCCAGCAAGGCTTCGAGCTGGGCGAGGGGCATTCCCCTCAAATCCGTGACGATCTTGACGCCCTCGGCCTTCAGGATGATTTCTGTTTTAGGACCGATACCGGGGATGACTCGGATCGGCAGGGGAGCTAGAAATCCCTCGGCCTCATGTTCGCGCACAACCGTGAGGCCGTCGGGTTTTCGCCAGCCCGAAGCAATTTTAGCGATCAACTTATTCGGACCAATACCGACCGAGGCCGTCAGGCTTTCTTTCGAATGAATCTCCTCTTTCACACGGCGACAGACCTGTTCCGCTTCTTCATACGATCCCGTCCAACTCAAGTCGCCGTATACTTCATCGATGCTTGCCTGTTCCACATGAGGCATGAAGCGCCGTACGATGTGCATCACTTCCTCCGACACCCGGGCATACTTCGGCATGTCGACCGAGACAAAGGTCACCGGCGGCTTCCCGGCCCGACGAGCGGCCTCAGACAAGCGCCATGCCGTGGAGATGGGCGTCGCCGAGTGTATTCCGTATGCTCGTGCCAGATAGTTCGAGGTGGAAGCGACCCCGCGGCCGTTTCCGCCCAGCGGGTCAGCACCAACGACCAGGGGTACCCCACGGAAGGCCGGGGTATCTCGCTCCTCAATCGCCGCGAAGAACGCATCCATATCTAAATGAGCGATAATTCTTGGCATATTGCCACCTCGTGCTGCAGTGCGAGCGTTAAACATCTTATCGGGTACACGGACGAGAAGGGCGCTTCATGGGCCAGTGCCGTCATTTTCTCCGTAGCTTTTCGAGCCGGTGGTGACGTACAATCGATTTCCGATAGGAGCAAGACGCTCCATGCATACGGTCCTTGCTCACAAGCTCAAGACGTCGATGAGAGGAGGCAATTCATGGGTTTCCGTTGGTTCAATTTCATTGGATTTCTGATGCTGCTCTTTGCTCTCTTCCTAAACGAGATCGTGTACTTCAATGTGTGGTACGACTTCAACTTCTCCGTGATTGTTCCGGCTATTTTGTACCTCGGTGTCGGCCTTTGGCTTTCACTGTGGGGAGGCGGCCCGCGCCGTCAAGATGCATGATGCGGTTCGTTCAGTTAACTATCAGTCAAGTCGTAGTTTCAGCATAACGTGGCTTCGACACAGTCAAAGACCGCAATTCATTGAAGAGTTCATTGACCGAAGGGTAAAGGCCCCATCACCGGAAAGGAGACAACCCATGGGAATGAGTTTCATTAACTGGATGGGATTTGTGATGTTGGTGCTTGCGCTCCTACTGAATGAGCTATTCCTTGGAATCACCGCATGGTATGACCTCAACCTGGGGGCAGTTGTGGCAGCGATCGTGTACCTGGTCGTGGGAGTATCATTATCGCTGTGGCCAAGTCCGAAAGATCAGAGAGCCTGACCGATTTCTTTCCCGCCTTGTTGAAAGAATAAGAGCGCAGAGGTGGCCTCTGCGCTCTTCGACCGCGACCACACGGATGTCCGAAGAAGATACATGGGAGTGATTTCATCGCCTGCGCTTCCCGCTAAGAAAACAGTCGCATATATGATCGCTCACCAACCCCACTGCCTGCATATAGGCATAGACGATCGTACTGCCTACAAATCGGAAGCCCCGTTTTTTCAGGTCTTTTGACAAGGCGTCACTTTCAGCCGTTACAGTAGGAACCTGGCGCAGGATCCTCCACTGATTGACTCGCGGCTGCCCGCCGACAAATCCCCAGACATACCGGTCAAATGATCCAAACTCCTTCTGCACGGCCAGAAAGGCCTGGGCATTCGTCACAGCCGCGTCGATCTTCAATCGGTTGCGGATAATGCCCTCGTCCTTGAGCAACGCTGCCTTTCTCCTCGCCGTAAACCGGGCGACGGCGGAGGGATCAAATCCGGCAAACGCTTCTCGATATCCTGCTCGGCGCAGCAGGATTGTCTCCCATGCCAGACCCGCCTGGGCCCCTTCGAGCAACAGCATCTCGAAGTGCTTGCGGTCGTCATGCACCGGAACACCCCATTCGGCATCATGGTAGCGAATGAGATGCGGCTTGTTGCCGACCCACCCGCACCGAATTTTCGTGTCTGACCTGGTCATGATCCATCCCTCTGCCGCTACGCAGGCCCGGAAGTGTAAAAGAGATTTGAATATGAAACAACCGCCCTGCCGCCCGTCACGCGCGCCGGCTCTTGAATAGTTCCATGACCGTCTGAATCGTGTCGGCTTGGGAGGCCGTCTTATCTGGCCGATACCGTTTCACTCGAGCAAAGCGAAGCGCGAGGCCGGCAGGATATCGCGGCGATTCTTGAACGTCGCCGAACGCGATCTCGACGACCAATTCGGGGCGCACGAAGACGGTCGAGGCGTCACGGGAAGTTTCCAGCGCGAGCAGTTGCTCCGTCTGCCGGCGCAGCATGGCATCGGTCAACCCTTTGAATGTCTTGCCGAGCATGACGAATTGGCCGCTCTCGGGATCCCGCGCTCCGAGGTGCAGGTTGGACAGCCACCCTTCCCGGCGGCCGTTGCCCCATTCGGCGGCAAGAACCACCAGATCAAGCGTCACGGCTTCTTTCAGCTTCAGCCAATGAAATCCGCGCTGCCCCGCGCTATACCCGGCGCTTAACGATTTCGCCATGATTCCTTCATGGCCCTCGCCCAATGATGCCTGCAGGAACGCTCGAGCCCTACCCGGATCATTGGTCTGTATCTGCGGCACTCGTGCGGAAAGCACCGCTTCCTCCAGGACTTTGATGCGGTTTCGATACGGCTGAGTGATCAATGACGTTCCGTCGAGATACAGCGCATCGAACATGTAGGGCGAGAGGGGAATGTCCTTTTGAAGAGTCGGCACGTCTTTCTGCCGGCCAAGACGGCGCATCGTGACCTGGAACGGTTGGGGCCGGCCGTCCGGTCGCACACCCAGCGCTTCACCATCCAGCACCGTCTCTCGAACCGGCAACCGCTCCGCCCATTCGACGATTTCCGGCAATCGCTTCGTGACGTCTTGCAGCTGTCTCGTGAAGATGCGGACATCATTGCCGCCTTTATGCACTTGAATACGGGCCCCGTCCAGCTTGTATTCCCAAGCCGCTTCCTCCAGCCGACTCAACGCCTCATCCACGTCCTCAGCACTATGTGCCAACATCGGCGCGACGGGCGTGAACAGCCTCAGTGAGAACCGGCTGAGACCGACCCGTCCCTCTTCGAGCGCCGCCCGCGCCAGCGCGCCGATGCTCGGCGCAAACATGGAGGCGTGGCGGATTTCGGATGGAGCCAGGTGAGCCGCCGCCGCGATAGCCTCAAGGAGAAGGCCTTCGAGCGCACCCTGCCTGATCTCGCCGATCAAAAGTTGCGATAAAAAATGCTTCTCGCTCGGTGCGGCCCGGCTGAACAACCTGCCCAGCTCAGCAGCCCGGCGGTCCGTCGAGCCGGCCCCCTGCTCTCCCGCGAGGCGGCTGATCGCGTCATCGATGTCCTGTAGTAGGAGCGGCTCGTTGGCGGACTGGCCCATGACCATCGCCGTCTGAATGAGATTCCATCCGATGCCGACCTTGCCTTGAGGCAGCGATCCGGTGAGATAGTAGGCTGTCAGCTCGATCTCACGCGCGCGAGCGCTACGCAACGCGTCGGCCAATATGCGGACTTTCTCTGATTTTTTGGTCGTTCCACGGACTTGAGTCACCGTTTCGACAAGCCGAGCGAGTTGCATGCTTCATTATAGTCCACTTACTGCTTCTACAAGGCCGGCCGTTACTTTCCGTCCCGTGACGGGTGTTCGGTCGAGTACAGCACCGTCGAGAGCCCGGCTTTCCCTGCGAAACATGACAAGCAAAGGACAGTGATAACCAAGCTCGGCTCAGCACGAGTCGTTAGGGGTTGATCTACTCAGTACGATTCCTCTACGATCCTATCCTCTGAACAGCTCGAGCATGGAAATCAGAAAGAGGCATTCTCCCACCAACCCAACCCCAAACAGGAGGAGGAAGTCATGGCAGCCAAACAGTACAAACAGCTCGGATGTCTGGACGTCGAGCCGGCCGCCGGCTGTGGATTCCAAGTGCGAGCCGAAACCGAGGCGGAACTGATGCAGCTCGTCGCAACCCATGCAAAACAGTGTCATAAGCTGGACTCGATCCCGCAAGAAATGGCCGCCAAAGTCAAGTCGGCGATCAAGACGGTGACGGTCACGGTCTAGGCGCGTTGAACCACGGCAACACCAATGAGGCCTCCCGATCTTCTACGGCGGGAGGCCTGATTTTCCCGAACGTCGCATATTGTGGAGGAACTTATGGGTTGGAAATCCGTCCTATCGATCGGCGCACTGCTTTTCTTGTTGAGCATGAGCGGCTGCAGCTACCTGTTCTACCCCCATGCAAAGGAGTTTACTGAAAAGGCTAAGGGAGCCACGGGTGTCGACACGTTGATCAATCTGACTACTATGGCGGAAGCTACGGCCAAAGCCGCCAAGGGAGGGAAGGGAGTCGATCAATCATTTGACGATCTTCACAATCAGTTCCATGCCATCGACAACAGCATCTGCTGCGTCGAGAAATCGGTGAAAGAACAGCCGGCCTATGCACTGGCCGTGACTCATAACAAAGAACTCAAGACCATCTTCAAACGGCTCTGGAAATTTAAGGATGAGCAGCCTCAGCGGGATCAACACCTGGACCTCTTTGCGTCCGAACTCCAAGAGCTGCGTCAAACCCTCCAAACCCTGAGGTAACATCGTGACATCACCATCGCCGGAGCAGGTCATCGAAAACCAGCGTCAGGATTGGAACCGCGTGGCCGGTGGATGGGAAAAGTGGGATCGTTTCTTCGACGAACAGATGGCCTTCCTCAACCATCGGCTCGTCGCCGATGCCCGATTGCGCACCGGCCTTCGAGTGCTGGATGTAGGGTCCGGCACCGGCTATCCGGCCCTCCTCGCCGCTCAAACGGTCGGGACAAAGGGCAGCGTCGTGGGGATCGACCTCGCCGAGCGGATGCTGGAAGCCGCCAGACGAAAGGCCTCATCCCTCGGGATCTTTAACATCACCTTTCAAACGGGTGACGTCACGACCTTGTCGTTCGACACGGCGTCGTTCGACGCGGTGACCAGCCGTTTTTGTCTCATGTTCCTGCCGGAGATTCCGAAAGCGGTCGCCGAGATCGCGCGCATTCTCAAACCCGACACCTGGATGTCGGCCGCCGTGTGGTCTGCGCCGGACAAAAATCCCTACCTGAAGATTCCGTTGGACGTCATCAAGCAATTCATCGACCTTCCTACGCCTGATCCGGCAGCGCCGGGAATCTTTCGTTTAGCAAAGCCCGGTGAGCTCGTGAGCATGCTGCGACAAGCGGGCTTCGCCGACATCGCTGAAGAAGAATTCCTGGCTGATGTCCGATTTGCGGCGGCAGAGGATTATTTCACCAGCCTGATGGACATCGCGGCACCGATTCAAAATCTGTGGGTGAACCTCAGCCCGACACAACAGACCGAGGCCAGACAGCGCATCATTCACACTGCCGGGCAGCACAGGAAAGACGGAGCCATCGCGCTTCCGATCGCCGTGCGGATGGTGGCCGGACGTAAGCCCGGATGATGAATGCCTCGACAGAACGACGGCTTCAAAGACTTCGTACTCGATCAGCTGTCGGAGCTGCGCGGTCTGACGTGCCGGGCCATGTTCGGCGGCCACGGTCTCTACAGGAAGGAAACGTTTTTCGGAATCATCCATAAAGGCCGCCTGTACTTCAAAGTCACGGCGATCACGGTCCCCCGTTACAAGGAACAGGGCATGTTACCGTTTCGGCCCAACGCCAAGCAGACACTGAAATCCTTTTATGAAGTACCGGTCGATATCATTGAAGATGCGGAAGCCTTGACCCGGTGGGCGGCAGAGGCAGTTGAAGGATGAACAGCTCATGTCGAAAGTTCTCTGGACCATCTGTCATTCGACGAGACCGATCACTGACTTCATCTCGCTGCTGAACGCGCATGGCATCCGGCAGCTCATAGACGTGCGGACCGTTCCCCGCTCGCGTCATAACCCGCAATTCAATGCCGAGACGCTGGCGCAGAGTTTGGTCGGTGCAGCCATCCAATATCGGCATGCAGGCCGTCTCGGCGGACTGCGCAAACCCAAGAAGGATTCCATCAATACCGGCTGGCGCAACGCGAGTTTTCGCGGCTATGCGGATTACATGCAGACGAATGAATTCCAAAGAGCCCTCGATGAGCTGATGGCGTATGGAGCGAGCACAACGACCGCGATCATGTGCGCGGAAGCCGTTCCCTGGAGATGCCATCGGTCGTTGATCGCCGATGCGTTGGTAACGAGGGACTGGGAAGTCCGACATATCATGTCGGAAACCAAGGCGGACCCACACCGGCTCGCGTCCTTCGCCAGCGTGACAAACGGGCTGCTGTGCTATCGGGCATGAGACCGCGTCTCGTATGATCATCAGCAGTGCCGGCCCGGTGCCTGCAGAAGCAGCTGCGCGATGGCTTCATCGATGGCTTGACCGGCCTGGGCCTGGAAATAGGTGAATCCGGGCGAGGGATTGACTTCAAAACAGTACCATTGACCCTCCGGCGTCCGCCGAAGGTCGATGCCGGCCACCGCAAGACCCATGGCTTGGGATAGATCCAGACATCTGTCCGCACACTCAGACGGCAAGTCATAGGACCGCATTTCCACGGACGCTCCATGCCGTCCTGCATAACGATAGTCATCGGCATCCGAAAGAATCTCGCAGGCAAACAGGCGCTCTCCCACGACATGCACCCGCACATCGGTCCCGGATACATACCGCTGGAACTGTGTCGGGCACCAGGTAATATCGCCGAGCCTGGCCATGTGGGCATGAGATAGCCGGCAGACGATACTGCGCACGCCGCTGAGTGATTTATAGACCACCGTGCCATGGCGTTCCCAAAACGTCCGCACCGCCTCCGGATCGGTCGTCACCAGCGTCTCGGGAATCCGAAATCCCATTGCCTGAATCTGTGTCGCCTGCAAAGGTTTGGAATTGTTTCCGGCCATGGCGCGCATGGGATTGACGACGTATGCGGGCGTCATCTCCAGCCAGGCACGCAGGCACGCATCGAACTCGGTGGCGTGTCGGTAAGCGGAGGACGATGGATGGGCCGCACGACCACGCAGCAATCCGGAGGAATCGTATGGCCGGATGTAGGCTGCAGAGATGTGTTCCAGCCGGACCTCTTGAGAACCGACGCGCAACACTCCCTTCACCTCGCCCGCGAGCCGGAGCGTGAGCGATGAAGCCAGCACCTCGTATTGATCGACCAGGATCACCGGTGCTCCGCTCCGCTGAAGCGCCAGAAAGACGGACTCCAGCGGATCATCTTCGGGCAATCCCCACAAGAGAATCATGCCGACGCCACCCCGCTCCGGATCGGCGGGCCTCGCCTCCGCCTCACATGCCGCATGACCGCCGCCGCGATCCTCGGATCCGCCAGATTGGGCCGGAGGGTGACGTCGATGAACTGCGCATCGTCCTTGGGAGACGAAAACCGGACCGTCACAAGCTCGAGTTTTGCCGCTTGCGCCAGCCTTCGCGCATAGTGCGCGATACGCGGAGAAACATCGCCGATGATCTGCGATCCCACGATCGTGACGCTCGCAGCGGAATCCTTTCCCGTGACCGGCCCTGCGGGCTTCGTTCGCAGGCCCCGCACGACCGGCCATTCACTTCTCGCCACCGGGATGCCCAATTGAGAGGCCTTATGGATCCACGTTTGAGGAGACCACCATTCGCCGGCCAAACATGTCGGAGTGGGCCGATTCAGCACTGGACAGGGCATCGTGCAAAGCCACGCCGCCAGAAACGCTTGCATTTCCTGCGCGACATAGGCGCGGTCGGCCACGACAATATGCGGCACATCCGATGGTGTCACCGAGGCCAGCCGGACGATGATCCCCGCGAACTGGTCTTCCCGACATCCGCGTCCCGACACCACCGCATGGGACAGTCCGGCATGGTCACCGAGCTCATATCTCCAGCCCGACTGTGAGAGATCTCCCGGCCGAAGCAGCCGAACCCCCTGCGGGGCATAACGCCGGGCAAAGTCGCCGGCGACCGCATCATGTGCATTCGCAACCACAAGCACCGTGCGCGTGGATCGCACGGCCTTACCCGGTGTTTCCCGACCTAGGACTGCGCTTCCTGGCCCGGCCTCCCGGCTTCTGCGGACGGCGCTTCGGCTCTCCCACGGGAGGACGTTCATCCGGCCTGATAAACGCCTGACCTGGGGGGACCGTGCCGGAGACCTCCCCGGATTCCTCGGCCGACGGCGCCGTTCCGAACCCACGAGGTATATCGGTCACCTTCGTGTCTCTTATCTTCGGCGTCACGTCCCGAATTTTATCTTCGCCGAGGTTGTCCCGGATCAACTTGGGGTTCTCGATCTGCTCCTTGACGAGTTCCTTGCCTTCCTTTCCGTCCTTTGCTTTTCTAATCACCGTAATCGTCGCGACGGCGCTCTTGCTTCGATCGGCCAGGCTCGTGGCGACCACGTGGAACGTCCCCGGTTGGATCGGCGCCGTGTAGGTGGCGGTGGTGCCTCCCGTTTGAGCCAACGTGCCGCCCTGGACTCCCTCCGTCACGGCAAAGGTCACACCTGTTTGGGGAGATCCGGTCACCGAAGCCGTCAATTGGACACTCCCCCCGATCAGCAGGGACATCGTCGCGGGGGCGATGGTGATCGCCACCACTTGGACGGTCAGCGTAGCCGTCAACTCCGTTTGCCGTAAGCCGGCTTTGAGAGACAAGGAAGCCGGGACATTTACCCTTGTTTCAATCGGGACGGTTGCAGCCGTCTGGCCTTCCGGAACGGTGATCGACGTCAGCGATGGAACAGGGTCCGTTCCCGAAAGCAGGGTCTTGGCAACAGCGATGGTGACGCCGCCCGCCGGGGCCGAACGATCCAGGGCAATCGTCACTGAGATCGTTTCTCCGGCCCGGACCACGGCGGGGATGACGTTAAAGCCGGCGAGATTGGGAGGCGGTGGGACGATCTGCGCCGGCAGATAGAACCAGCTTTCGAAATCACTCGCCCGCACCCCGGCCCCGGTCGGGAAGAGGAGTTCCGTCCTGGGAGTTTGCCCGTCGCTCCTCAGTCCAGGAGCGGCGAAGGCCTGGCCGTCCAGATAGAAACTCTGTCCTCCTTGAAACGACCAGATCTTATGCCCCTTGAGGGTGACTCGTACCACCCTGAGGGCGGGCGGCCCCTCCATCAATTTCAGAAAGGACTGGAGATCGGGTTTCCAGCTCAGACTGTTGCCGGATATGGTGATGGAGCCGGTGAGAATCGTTTCAACTCGTGGAGGAATCGCGGTCGGATCCGTGGAAGAGATGGCCGGCGTTTCAAGCGTCACGATGAACGTTCCCGGATTGACGGCGTGCGGGGCACCAGGTATCTCCCTAGATGGCTGGGAAGGAATCATATCCAAGGTCACTTGCACACCGGTATCCTGCATGGCCTGAACGGTCATGACGTCGTCGTGCCGCCAGCTCGTGCCGACGACGTGCATCGCGCCCACTCCCGTCAAGGGAGGGAACAGTCTGCGGGCGTCGACCGTGGTCAGCGTGTTGCTCTGAGGATTCCGCTGAAGCAGCGCGAGTCGACTATAATGACGGGCGATCCCCTGCGGCGGCTGTGGAGAGGTAAATGGCCATTCAATCGTCCCGGTTTCCCCGTTGATCGCGGTCCGCGCGGGAATCAACCAGTAATCTCCCGTCACAAAGCTCCCGTTCGTGAATTTGACCTCAAGGCCGTTCTCCAGCTGGAGAAATCCTTCATTCGCGGACGGAACGGACAGGGAGACCTCGTTGACGCTGTCCCACCGTCTGAGCTTGGGATGCGCGGCCGGATTGACGGATTGAGTCGGCGCCGTCGCCAGCTTGACCACACGAGTGGCACGATTGACGCTGTCGATTTGAATGAGTTGGCCCGGAAGCCGGTTCAGCTCTGCCGTATCATCAATAATCTCGACCCACTGCCCGCTGGAAAGCCCAAGGACCTCATCCGGACCCAAGTCCCGAACGGTCACTTCCTGACCGCTCAACCGCTCGATGGGCGTCACCACGGTGCCGTTATCGCGGGACCATTTGAACGTGGGCACCCCGGCAGGATCACCCAACACCCCGCCCTTGTGAACCTCCACCCGATACAACTGGTTCTCAAGGCCACGATAGCCCGCGCTCGGCGGAATAATGCACGGATTGTTGCCGCCTACCACCGGCTTCGCTCGAGCCGAAAGCCCCCCGGTGGGCGGCGTGAGCAACTGAATCCACTCCTCGAAAACGGTTTCCGGACCGACCACACCCGACGCAGGGCTCTTCACGGGCAGGACCTTCACCTGCCAGACGGTTTTGAGCCGCGTAGTGGTATCCGGCCCTCCCAATGCCGATTCCCGCATCGCGGTATCGTCCAATGCCGTGAGATGCCGTTTCCACACCTCCAGATACACGATGCCGAACACCGCGTTGCTCCTCTGCAACACATCGCGCGCACTCTCGACCCCGGGTAGATCCGCTTGGGCCACGTAGCTCGTAGCCGCGTCGTTCTCGCAGAGCAGCCCATCGACATAGTAGCGTCCTCGACCGATCACCAGCCCGACCCCGTCTTGATCCACTTGAATCAAAAAACCCGGGTCGACGGTGGGTGCTCCGGAAAATCCGACGACGTCGCGCGTCATCGTCTCACCGCGATACGTGTGGATCGCTTGAGATTCGTTCCAATCTGCATCGAGCTGAACCCGTCCTTGCTGGAGCAGGACGGCGTTGTAATGCTTCCCCTGCGCGAATGTCTGCCGACTGAAGTCGCCTTTCATGACCGTCTCCTATCGTTGTCCGCGTCGTTGTCCGCGTTCGGCCCCCGGCTCGGTGAGGATCTCCTACGGCGGGGAAAGCCTACGTCACGTAAAAGATTCCGCTCTCCAATCCGAAACGAAGATGCTCCTCCACACGCGCGCGGACGTCGGCTTCGCACCTCGACTGCCCCAGGCTATGGAACACTCCCATCTCGGCGCCATCCTCCGTACCCGTCCGAATCTCCACTGGACAGGACGTGTGGAGCTGTAGATAGTCCGGCCGGCTGAATTGATTGGTGCTGAACACCGGTCGTAGGGATGACCGTATTCGCGCTTCCAGTTGAGCCAGGACCGACGCGGGGGTAGACGAATCCAGCCGAAGCGTCGCATCTCTCGCTTGCTGCACGGCCCATTCGGGCTGGCAACGATACCGGCGTGGGACACGAGAATCGGACGGAAGGTAAGAAAAACGGACGCACCCTTGCTGCTGTTGCTCGCTGACGACCTGACCGGTCACGAGGGCGTGCTCGGCCAGTTCAAGCGCCCGCGTGCGGATGGTTCCGATGACCGTCGTCCGGACCAGCCATAGGGTCCCCGCCGCCGCGGTCCCGTCGTCAGTCGCCGCCACTGCCGTCCCTGTGTCGGCAAGCGCATCGACTGCACTGTCCAGCAGCTCGACAGATACGTCGGGACTCGTCACCAGACGACCCGTGATGGTGTGATCGATCACCAACCGCCCGCGACTGCCGGCATCCACCCACCGTATCGAAGGCTCCGGCCGAGGGTTCATCGATAAATCCTGCCCCAGTTCGACGGGCGCCAACGTGCAATGCCGGATCGTGAGGGTTGTCTCTTCTGGGCCGATCATCTGCACCGACTTTCCCAGCATCAGATTGTGTAAGCTCACCTCCGCATCCTTCGCGCTGAGGATCGTCAGCGTCCCCGTCACCACGGGCCGTACACCTTCGTTGCCTTGAATGATCAGGTCCTGGTTGGGCCCTAACGTGATCGTGAGGTCTCCATCGATCGTGGCGCTGTCGTCGATCTGAATGACGGCATCCGTCGTCCCTACGGCCGCCACCGCTTGTGCGAGCGTGGACCCTCCCGTCGCCACCCGCTGCGTCACGGGAGCACGAAGCGCTTTGGTGGGATATGGCCCTGCTCCGAAGGCTCCGCTGAATGCGAAACAATAGGTCACCTGTACTTGTGCCCCTGTCACAGTGGTATCGGTTGGGAATGCGAGGCGTCCCAGCACGGGATCGATGGCGACCTGGATCGGCAGTTGCGGATCCGGGCTGTTGTCCCCCGGCCGCTTGCCGCGAGGGCGATACGTCCTCCGGCTAGGAGGACGGTGCCAATCGGTCAGATCGCAAATGAGAATGTCTTTTGCCGGAACAGCCGTGCCGTCCTTGAATATCTGCAGTGCCGGCCGTGACGGATGAAACCAGGACAAGACGCGCGTGGCCTCCGTTTCAGCCCGACCGTCCGCCTGACTCTGACGCAATTCCTCAAGTTCGTCGAACAAGGGACGGCGTCGGAGGGGATCGGGCACGTTCACCGGCTCCGCCAGTCGCGCCACGTTCTCTTCTCCCCGGCCGGGATTGATGAGCGGCATGTCGAATCCCAGCGGATGGAACGTGAAGCAGCCGTCTTTGATGGATTTCGCAGCGCCTTTGGCGACGCGATAGGGCTGCAGCCGCCATAAGAAGAGTCCGACATTCGGGAGGTTGTAGCGGCCTCGTCCGCTCGTGATCCATCGCACATCGACGACATGGGGCATGGAATCGAACGGAGTTTGAGACCACATGACCTCTCGCTGTCGCCGCAGATCGGCCACCGCATGATGGGTCGGCCGCACATGATTTAGATACTGTGTCGCGCAGACGTGCTGGAAGTACTCCACCGCCCGCGCCTTCCATCCGGTCACATCCGTGGCCAACTGCTCAACGATCGACAGGGTGCCCTTCCGGCGCCGGTAGGCAATCGTATTGGCCACCTCAGCCCGTGACGACCCGTTTGCGGCGGCCGCGGTACGGAACTTCCGATGTCCGATCAGCTCGCCAAGGTAGGGAACCACCCACTCCCCGCAGGTTTCGATGAACTGATCGTCATAGAGCTGGGCCAGGTCTTCTTGCAGCACCTCAGCCTGTTCCGCCAGCACCGTCAAGAAGGCCTTGAGCGGAGCCCCTTCTTCTTGGTCGCGAATGCGATAGATCGACGGGAGCAAGGCATACAGCTTCTCGGCATCCAGTGTCATGAAACCACTCCGATCTCCACCAGCGGACCGGCATCCAGCATCAACAATTCTGCGCCCAGGCTCCCCGCCCCGCTGCCGGCCTGCGGCACCATGGCCGGGAGCTCGACCTGGAGCGAAGGCGCCGTCGGATCATCTACCCGATACAACTGCGTGAGCTGGGCCGCCTGGACCCCGGAAACCTGGTGTATGACGGATAGGACCCGGCTGAGCGTGACCGGCTGGCCGAACTCGCGCGCTTGGAATGAGAAGGCCGCTCGGAGCCGGTCCTGTACATCGAAAAGGACGAGCTCCGCCGAATGGCCGGATCGCACGGTGATCTTGGCCCCCACCTTAAAAAACGCCGGTCGGTAGCTCGCGACTTGTACCGGGACCAGCGGATCCCCCGCCTGTTGAATGGCGCGTACGAGATTCATGTAAACGAATCCGGTGTCTTCCACGACCGCTCCGTCAGTCCCGGCCACGGTGAGCAGGACGCCCCGGCGGCGCCCCGTCCATGTGGAAGTGGCCAGGGCTTTGCTTACACCGGAAAAAGCCGTCGCGAAATCCTCGTAGTCCTGCAGGGACACGATACGGTCCAATGTCCGAAGCGTGAGAGCGGCATTGCGCCGGATATCTTCGAGTACCTCGGGATCGGCAGCTCCTGCAGCATCGACCCGGTTGGTCGCGTCGCGAACGCCAGACGGCTTCGTCATGAGCAAACTGAGCTGACCGGCTTTTACGAGACCCGCCGCGCCGATTCCTTGTCGATACGCGGCGCGGACGTTGTGACGCCCGGTCGGGAGGCGCGCACCGGTCACCCCGTCGCCGAATTGGATCACGGTGTTGCCGTCATCGTCCCTGCGGGTGACATAGATATGCTCGGTAGGCCCGTGCCCATAAAGGGTCGGGACTTCCTTCCACGATTGATCGTTGACCATGATTTCAAGCGTGGACTGTCCGCCGCTGGGCGTCGAAGCGCTGATATAGGTCAACGGGGGTTGGCGAAGCACAAACTGTTGGAAGGGCACACGGCTATCTCCCGACCCGAGCAACTCCGATCGAGACTCGCCGTGCGTCGCGGCCGCGACATTCCCACTGATCCGCACCGTGGCCCGCACGTAGGGATGAGCCAGTGCCGATTGGAACGTGAGTGTCGTGAAACCCTCCTCAAGCGTCACCTCAGCCAGCCGATGCACTTCACTGGCCTGGACACCGGAGAGATCAACGCGCTCACCCGTGACGGCGACCCATCGTCCCACTTCCAGCCCCAGGTACGCTCCGTTGAGAGTCACCTCATTGCCTTCAACCGCATCCATAATAGGAACGGGCGCCAAGTCCAGGCGTTCACTCCCCACAAAAACGGTCGTGTCCCGGAGAGTAAACTCGCCAAAGTGTTCCGCATCACCCACTCGGATCCGCGTGACCTTCGCCGTCAGACTAAAGTCGGCCCTGGTGAGTTCGATCGTTTCGTGGACCTGATACACCCGCGCGGCGGCAGTCGGGCTCATCAAGACGA
This sequence comes from uncultured Nitrospira sp., assembly GCA_964465695.1. Lineage (GTDB taxonomy): Bacteria > Nitrospirota > Nitrospiria > Nitrospirales > Nitrospiraceae > Nitrospira_D. The sequence goes on along the minus strand of CAYXKP010000073.1, from coordinate 3,163 downwards.
TCCAGCCGCCCTTGACGATTCCCTGATAGGTCCGATCCAAATCGATGTAGGCACCGCCTGACGAAGCGGACTCGTCTTGAAGCGTCCGGCTCTCCCAGGACTGCGGATAGATCGCTCCGTCCCCTTCACGCTGCTCCTTCGGAAGTGACCTATACTTGGGAGCGTTGTGGCCGAAGAGCGCCGCACGGTCGCGGAAGGCAAACATGCCGGGCTCGGTCGGAAGCGGCTTCAGGGGCGGAAGGTTGATTCTCGCCTGCAACGCCACGCGGGACCATCGGTAAGTTTTGGCCATAGACAGCAGGCGCCGCTGGTTCCAGCGTGTCCCGAGCAATCCGGCCTTCACGAAATCGTTGTCGAGTTTGGGATTCGTGAGGATGAACGGACTGAGGCTCGGGAGAGACCGGATCCACGGAATGGGGGCCGGTGTCATCGCCACGTCCAAGGTCGTCGTGTTCGCCTTCGGATCCGGCGATACCCGGAGAACCCGCTTGACTTGTTGATCGGCGGGCTCGCTTCCCACCACGATGAGCACAAGGTCGCCCGCCTTCACGAAGGAAGATAACCCCGGCACCGTGACCTGCTCCAGATCCATACGGACCGGATGGGGTTGGGTCAGCCGTGGTTGCAGGCTGTTCCAATCCGAATGCGCCGCAAAGTCCTCGATGGTCTCGTATATCTGTGCGGTCTCCCCCGGTCCGGGAACGCTCTGTACTTTTGTGCCCTTCGGGACTCGAACTTCGCGAGGTCCGGAGGGCGTCGGCGGAGAGATGGTGCTTGGAAGGGAGGCCGCACTCATGTCCTCGACGGTAAAGGCGAGATACGTACTCGCGGCCACGCCGGGCCTCGGTTCGTACCCGATCAACCGCGCCTGCTCGACCAGCGACCGTCGTTCCGTGGCCGTGAGGAGATACGATTCGTTGGCCACTCGTTCCTGATAGAACGTCAAAATATCCAGCACCGTTGCCCACCCGTCAATGAGCGCGATGGAAAAATCCTGGTCACGGCGTGTCCGGAGCGACCGCAAGGCCCCGGGTCCCGATGTCGCCAATCGGGCCAACATGCCAGCCTTGAATGAGTCGTGCGTGCCGACCCGATAGCCTATCGCCGAGAGACCCGGGCGATTCGTGACCTCGACCGGAGTCGTAACCGTAAGCCCCTCGCAACAACCGCATGGGTTCAGATCCGGTCCGAGTTGCCCGCTCATACACCACCCTCGAGTACAAGCCGAAACACTCCCCGGTCAGGAAAGTTCGGGTCGTTGTCACATCGGGCGATTTCCAGGCGGCCGAGCGAGAGAGCCCCCTGCGCCAACGCATCTCCGCCGGGACTGTCCATTCGATGAAACTGCGTGACGACGACCGAGCGTACCCCATCCACCGTCTGAGCCGCCGCGTATAACGGGCTGAGATACACCGGCTGACCGAACGAAAAATTGTCCGGATGGAAGAGGCCACGCCGTCCGTCAGGCAAGAGCCGATTACTGAACCGCGCCAGCAGTGCGCGCTGCACGTCGCTTCGAAAATACCCCGGCTCTACTGTGACGCGCATTTCGATTTCCAGCGCCACGTGTCTCGGGTTGTCGATTTCTACGTCCTGACCGGCCAATCGACAAGAATCCAACCTGCTCCGCAAAAGGGTTTCATAGGCCGGATCGACCCGCTCGCCGCCCAGTCGATCGACGGTCACAAAAACAGTGTGCCAGCTCCCTGTCCACCTGAGCGTGGCGGCGGCCTGCTGCACGCGCGGGTCCCGCTCGGTCATCTCCGCATAATCTTCCATGGTGACTGCGCGATCTTGCGTGCGAAACGCCACGGGCGCATTACGCCGGATTTCTTCGAGACTTTCCGGCTCTCTTCCACCGAACGCGGGTAACGGATTCGTCACTCCGGCCACGTGCGGACTATCCGTCACCACATGACGCAACGTGTCGAGGCCGATATTCCCTTGGCTGCCGTTGCCGATGCGATATACGGCTTGAAACCGGCTGCCTGGCTCCGGCCGGCGCCCGTACCGGCCGTCTCCGAACCGGAGCGCGGCGGTTCCGTCCTGCTCCATTTCCACGGCATATTCAGGCCGACCGAGGCTGTCGGCGAGCAAGTCGTTTGTCGCCGTCCATTCCGTCTGCACCTCGTTGAACGTGCTCACCAGCGACCCGATCGCAGGACGAATGGTTTCGTTCGCATAGATCATGGCCGCGCGCGCGGAACGAGGCGGATCTATCTCGTCGAGAAAGGCAGGCGAAGCGGCGTGCGTAAGCGGACGGCCGCGCAGCGCCGGACGATAGCGCGGCGGGATAAGGTGGCGACCTTGGGAGCCAGCCGCCGTCGCTTCGTGGGACAATGAGGAGGCGCCGCCTCCGTCGCGAGCCGGCACGCGAGTCCACCGCGGCATCGGCACCGAACCAAGCGACTCCGCCTGATCCACCGTTTTCCCATGATCCGCCAGGACAATGTTTCCCAATGCCGCACTCACGTCCTCCACATCGTCCTCGCCATGCTCCCGATCCGTCTTTGAGGACAGGCACAGCGGGAACGGGAGCGCATCTTCAACATGCCATTCGATCTCGGTGATCGGCTCCTTGGTGAGCGGGTCCACCGTCACGACTGCATCCTTGACCAGACGCACGACATGGCGATGGGCTGGATCGGCATCCTCTCTCAAACCGGTCAATGGACCCTTGTCCTCTTGAAATACCAACACGTGTCCCTTACGAAGAGTGGGGAGGTGCGTGCGAAGCGTCGCCCTCGTGGCGCCTGCCGGGAGACAACACTGTTTGCTTCCCCACGTGTAAAACGTCATCCGCGCGTGGCGTGCGAACAGCCGCGCATCTTCCATCAATTCGAACACGATCGGTTGCGCCGCCAGGGCGATCTGTTCCGCATCGGACCGGGGCGAAAGGACTTCCTTTTGCCCGCGAACCCCTGTCAACAGCCGGGTGGGACCCTGTGAGCCCCGCGCCGGGAACACCACATCGTCACTGCCGTCCCGCAGTTGAATCTGCGCCCAAACCCGCGCGTTGCACCCTTCGAACGGCTGATAGCCCACCAGGCGGGCGTGCCGCCTGACGGACACGCGGCGACGGGCCGTTCCAAGGTAGGCCTCCGTGGCCACCGCGTCCTGCTCGTAGCTCAAGTGATCCGCGACATAGGCCAAGAGCTCGACA
>CAYXKP010000072.1:0-21608 GCA_964465695.1 uncultured Nitrospira sp. | reverse complement strand
TGGTCTCTGATCCTACGCGGGATGTCGATTGCGTTACGGTCCCACTTCCACAATTCACTGTGGCGAGATTTCTGGGACGTGATCTTTGCAGTCTCCAATCTTCTGCTTGCCGTCGTCTTTGGCGTTGCCGTAGGCAATATTATTCGGGGCGTGCCTCTGGGTTCCGACGGCTATTTCTTTGCCGCGCTATGGACTACCTTCACGCCCGGACTCGCGCCTGGAATTCTGGACTGGTTCACCGTCCTGCTCGGGGCACTCACCGTTGCGATTCTCGCCGTCCATGGGGCGAACTATCTCACGATCAAAACGGACGCGGCTGTCTTCAGCCGAGCGAGCCGGATTGCCGATGCTGGTACCCGGGCCGTGGTCCTGCTGGTCATTGTGGCGATGTCGACGCTTCCATTTGTCCAACCGGTTTTGTGGCACAGGTATGAGGTGTATCCGGCCGGGTATGTTTTGCCACTGACCGCTATGGCTGCACTCCTCACCGCAGGATATTTCCGTCGCCGTCGGCGAGATGGCGCCGTCTTCTTCAGCTGGGGCCTGTTCATCCTGGGGATCTTGGGGAGCGTAGCCTGGGGCCTGTTTCCGAATTTGTTGATCGCGACAGAAGACCCGACGTACAGCGTGACCATCTACAACAGCGCCGCGTCGCCCTACGGATTGCGCGTCGGTCTTGTCTGGTTCGGCCTCGGCATCAGCCTCGTCATCGCCTACACGATCTGGGTCTACATGAGTTTCCGAGGAAAAGTAGAGCGAGTCCTGTTTGAGGAAGGCTATGAATAGGTTGTTCAGTTGGCTCCGATGGTTTCACTTTACTTGGGTGAGAAAGCCAGTGTCGGGAAGAGCAACTTGTGCATCATGATGCATGATCCTGAGTCGCATGGAGCGTGGTGGTCAGGGGAATCTTCGGAAGGTGCTTCGCTGCTGACAACCGCTGCCGGGATGGTTCTCTATCTGACCGATGACGGGGGTCGAGATGTCAGGCTCCGGAGCGACCTGCCAGCCCTTGAGAAAAGAAGGAGAGAACGGACATGGATCCATTCTTGTTGCTCGGTATCCTGGCAGTCGTCATTGGTCTCGTCGGGGTGGTCGTGCTGATGAAAGGGAGAAAGAAGAACGTGCGCTAAGTCTGAACACCGGATCAGCAGGGTCTGTACACCAGTTGGAGGAACGACATGAAAACAGGGAGAACACGTGGAGCATGGCGTGCGCACTGGGGCTTCCTCAGTCTGGCGGCGATGGCAAGCCTGTCGTGGCTCAGCGCCGAACGTAGCATGGCGCTGGATACGATGCCGGCGCAGGAACCACGCATTGAAATCGCCATTCGCAACTCAACCTATATGCGCACCAAGACCGTGCCGATCCGTGCCGAGATGCCTATGGTGCTGGTGATCCGTAACGAAGACCCGATCCCACATGGGTTCATCTCCCCGATGTTTTCCGGCTTGCAGGTGACGGTGGAGGCAGGAGGCATCGAGGTGTTCGGAAGGGATATCGAAGGGGTGCATGTCGCGCCCGGTCAAACGGCGGTGATCCGGCTGACCGCCGGCCGACAGGGCAAGATGAGCTTCCGGTGCGATTTGCATCCCAACGTGGAAGGTGAACTCTATCTGTTGGACGTGCCGGTGGGATGAGTACCGAGCTGAGCGACACCCCAACAATGGATAGGCGCGGCACGGCAATTCACGGAGGGTCATACCTATGATCGGACAATCCATCAAAGTCTCAAAGGTTCTGGGAATCGAGGTCGGTATTCATTACTCATGGTTCATCATCTTTGCGCTCATCACCTTTTCGCTGACGGCACGGTTTGCGTCGACGCATCCTCAGTGGACGCTCGCTGAGCATTACATGGTGGGGATCGCCACAAGCCTCCTGTTCTTCGGCTCTATTCTGGTGCATGAGCTGGCGCACAGTTTCGTCGCGCTGGCCAAAGGTATTCCGGTCCGTTCGGTCACCCTCTTCGTGTTTGGCGGCGTTGCGCAGATCGGACGGGAGCCGGATCGACCCATGACGGAGTTCCAGGTCGCAATCGCCGGCCCAATTGCCAGCGCCCTGCTGGCCGTGGGATTCGGCATGATTGCCTATCTCGGTGGCGATCAGTTTGAACGGCTCTCGGCGCTTGCCGGTTGGCTCGCATCGATCAACCTGATGCTCGCGGTATTCAATCTTGTGCCCGGCTTCCCGCTCGACGGAGGACGAGTGTTTCGTGCCGCGCTCTGGCACATGACCGGCAATCTTACCAAAGCGACGCGTATCGCGGCAGCAACAGGACAAGGGGTCGGGTATGCACTCATCTTCCTCGGGATCTGGATCGGGTTCACCGCCAATTGGTTCAGCGGGCTTTGGTTGGCGTTCATCGGCTGGTTTCTCATGAACGCAGCGCAAGAAAGTGTCGTGCAAGTCAGCGTGCGTTCCGCGCTGAGCGGATTGGTAGCGGAAGATGTCATGAATCGCGACTGTCCGACCGTGTCGGCTCGGGTGGCTTTGGCCGAGCTAGTGCGCGAACACATTCTTAGGACGGGACAGCGGTGCTTCGTCGTGGCCGATGAGAGTAGGCTGGAGGGATTAATCACTCTGCATCAGATCAAAGCGGTGCCGCAAGAGCGTTGGGTCGAGGTGTCGGTCGGCGAGGCCATGACGCCGGTCTCGCAGCTGCGCATCGTGGCGCCTGATCAGCCGCTCCTCGACGTGTTACAGCTCCTGGAAGGTCGAGACATCAATCAGGTGCCGGTCACGTCAGGAGATCGGCTTGTGGGCATGATCACGCGCGATCATCTCCTGCGGGTGCTGGCTGCCAAGATGGAGCTTGACATGCCGAACAAGGTGGACTCGGAGGTGCAGGAACTGTCCCGACTGCCCAGGGCTTCCTCGACGGCATGACACGGTGGAAAACGATTCGGGAAGGCACCGGTCTGTCGCCGGCCTCGAATGCGAATATGACGACACTGCTTCAGGCCCCTGTGCTCACGATCGGGATCTTGGCTCTCAGTATGGCCGTACTCAGCCCGGTTGTGTCTCCTCTGATGTGGGCGGGCTTGTCCTGTCATACGAAGGTCATGAAAATTTGGGAGAGAAACGGTGACTGATTCGATCATGAAGCCGATCCATCGGATCGATGGTTATTTGCCCATCGAAGATTACGGACTGATCGGAGACGGCGCAACGGCCGCCCTCATCGGTCGTGACGGCGAGGTGGCGTGGCTGTGTCTCCCGCGGTTCGATTCACCGCCGCTGTTCTGCAGCGTGCTTGATCATGCGCGCGGAGGAGCCTTCCGGATTGCTCCTGACGCTCTGCGCGAGTCGGCTCAATTCTACGAACCGGACAGCGCTGTGCTGGTAACGGACATGCGATGCGCGGAAGGAATCCTGCGCATCAGGGATTGTTGCCCGTTGAGCGGCGGCGCCGATCTAACGGAGGATGTTTCGGTGACTCGCCGCGAACTGCTTCGGAGTCTGACGGTGACGGAGGGAACGGTTCGATTATTCATCGAAATAGCGCCGCGTGGAGGAGGGGAGGCGGAGCCCCGCGAAGGAGGGCTGCTGATCCGATGCACAGCTCAGCCGGATCTTTATCTGCACCTCTCTTCCACCATTCGTCTGACCGGGCTCCGGACTTCGGTCACGCTCCAAGCCGGACAATCGGCGCATCTGTTGCTCAACTGGAGGCACTCGTCTTCGCCGGCCGCAGAGTTTGACTCGGAACGGCTGCGTGAGGACACCATAGCGGCCTGGCGGCGGTGGCTCGCCCATCTGACTTATCACGGTCCTCAGGAGGCGTTGGTCCGCCGGTCGGTGATCACTATCAAGCTGCTGGATCACTTCGAGAACGGCGCGATCGTCGCAGCTCCGACATCCTCGCTCCCCGAGCTCATCGGCGGGCCCCGCAACTGGGACTACCGCTACGCATGGGTGCGGGACGCGGCCTTCTCCGTCTATGCGCTCCATCGTGTCGGTCTTTCTCATGAAGCGGCCGGCTTTCTCGGCTGGGTGCTGGATGCGGTGGAGCGAGACGGTACGCCGAGAGTGATGTATGACCTTGATGGGCGGATGCCTCCGGACGAGCGGGTGGACGGCGAACTGGAGGGCTATCGACGTTCCGGGCCGGTTCGGTGGGGCAACGCGGCGGCTTCGCAACATCAGCACGATGTCTACGGAGAAATCCTGGACTGCGCCTATCAATGGGCCGCGCATCATGGGACCATTCCCGGACCGCTCTGGGAGCGGCTCCGGACACTGGCGGATGCCGCGGCCCGGCAGTGGCGGACGCCGGATCACGGGATCTGGGAAGTCCGCACGAGCGGGCGGCTCTTTACCTATTCAGCCGCCATGTGTCAGGTGGCGTTGGACCGCGCCGCCCGGATGACGGAGCGGTTCTCGCTCCCCGGACCTTCCGAGACATGGCAAACAACGGCGGATGAAATCACGCGGGCGATTTTGAAAGAAGCCTGGGACGAGAACGTACAGTCGCTGACGGAACATTTGGGCGGAGGCGGGCTGGATGCCAGTCTGCTCGCGTTGCCGCTACGCCGGGTCATAAAAGCCGACCATCCCAACATGGTCGCGACGACCCGCGCCGTCTCGGAACGATTGGGAGCCGGGAAGGGGCTGCTCTACCGGTACTTGCCGGAGAAATCGCCCGATGGCATTGCCGGCCATGAAGGCGCTTTTCTGCTGTGCAGTTTCTGGCTTGTGGACAATCTGGCCAAGCAGGGACGGCTCGATGATGCGCTGGAATTGTACGACTCCCTCTGCGCGAGAGCGGGCACGCTCGGACTCTTGCCGGAAGAAATCGATCCGTCGACAGGGGCCTTCCTCGGCAACTACCCCCAGGCGTTCAGTCATATCGGCGTGATTTCGAGCGGGGTCACTTTGGGGCGGATCCTGAAGCAAGTCGGGGGGGGAAAGTGAAGTAAGGATCGATAGATGACAGACATCAGAGGAAGACATCTTAATCGGCTCGACAGTCGCGGAGCTGACCGGTGGTTATTACTGAGACACATTCAGAGCAACAAGGAGACTGAGCAATGACCTCAATGCGGGTCCAAGATCGAATATTGCTGACTGCTACGGAGTTGGCGCTGGTTGAGTCGAGTGAGCCCTCACGGATCAGAGCGTACACACCTGCGCAACTGAACGGTCGGATCGCGCGAGCGAGAAGATTCTGGGATAAGTATCGTGACCTTGCCCGCCAGCAACAGCGGACTGCAAAGCAAAGCTCCCAACATAACCGTAGGCAGCCGACCTCGAACGTGCGAACCGAGCGCAAGGCGCAAGTCTTCGCCGGCGCCCTCGATCGTTTTGAGAAGCGCCTGGAGCAGCTGAAACGAGAGGAGCATCGCCTGTCCCGCCGACAGGCTACCCCGGTCCCTACAAGTCTCCGTCATGCGGGCGCGCAACGCGACAAGATCCGCAAGAAAAAGCAGGCAGGCCGGTCGTCAAACGAAGCGGCGCTGGCGCCGGGCATCACGCGGCAGTTTCAGAAATCGAAGATGCGCGCGATCCAGGGGCATATCAGCGCCCGTGGAAAACGCCGCCAGGCCAAGCGTGACGCCCGCCGGTGAAAGAGAGAAAGTTCATGGAGGATTAACGTTGGAGGCGGATCAGTTCGCACGAAGAACGACTCTGTCTGTACCGACATGCCGGGATCAAAGAGCGTGATGGATGTATTCCCTTTCTGGCTGGTAGTGATGGTCGGGGATTGCTGCTGTGGTGTGGCGACTCCACGATTGAATACGGCAACCTACGCTGAGGCTGATTTGGAGGGGGATGAAGTTGAAGACGAGGCGGGGCGGTTGGGTCCTCGGTGCTGACAGGATGGCCCGGAACGGCTGTTAAGGAGGAGCAGAACATGCCCACATTGTTGGTCGCGTTCCTGTTCGCGATCCTGATGGCCGTGTTTGCACTGCAAAACACCCTGACAGTACGCGTGCGGTTTTTTGTTTGGGAGTACGAGACGTCGTTGGTCCTGATCCTTCTCGGCTCGGCCATGTTGGGCGCGATCCTGACGTTTGTGACGTCGCTCGGCCCGAGAATCAAGCGCGCTCGAGAAACCAGGCAGCTTGAGCTGACCGTCCAATCCCAGGGCGAGCGCATTCGCCAATTGGAGGAGATCATCAAAAAATCACGAGAGACTTCACCTCCCCGTGCGTTGTCATGATCTGGTCGCCTGTTCGGCGGCCATGTGTACAGACTGGATCCTGAAACTGATCGTTCAATAAGGGTGCATCGCGACCATCTTAATTCACCACTTCTATGATTCTCGGAATCACAAAAGGGCTGGATCTCCCGATCAGCGGGAAGCCGGAGCAGCAAGTCCATGCGCTAAAGCTGTACGTCACGTTGCCGTTCTGGGCGAGGATCGCATCGATTTCAAACCAGCCATGCTGGTGGTCGAAGGGAACAAGGTTGGGAAGTGAATTTATGTACATGGTATCGACGAACATGGAAGGAGAGGAATGATGAGCGAACTGGTCTGCATTGCGTTTAAGGACTCCGGTACAGCCGATCGGGTGTTGAACGAACTGCGAGCCATGGAGGCGGACTATGTCGTGGATCTCGAAGATGCCGTCATTGTCGTCCGCGACATGGATGGAAAAGTGCATTTGAAGCAGTGTGTTGATGTCTTCGGAGGCGCCACGACTCATGGCGTGGCACTGGGCGTGTTATGGGGCGGATTGATGGGGCTCCTCTTCATGAATCCCCTGGCAGGCCTGTTGGGCAGCATCGCCGGAGGAGCAGGAGGTGGAGCCATGACCACCGCTGCCAGCGAGTTCGGCTTGCTGAGTGATTACGGGATCCCTGACAGTTTCATCAAAGCCCTCGGTAGTACCATCCTACCGGGCACCTCCGCGATTTTCCTTCTCATCCGGAGTTTCGACGAGGATATGGTGTTGGGCAGACTTTCCACGCATGGCGGTACGATCCTCAAGAGCTCCCTCAGTCGAGAGCAAGAAGAGCGCCTCCGAGCTGCCCTGGAGAACCAACGAGATTCAAAAAGAAATAGGACCGAGTCTAGAGCGGGTTAGGTGTTTTCAGGATTTGCATGATCACTGCATGGATGAAAAGGAGAATCATGACACCCTCTCGACCAGGCAAGCCGCTCACCTTCGTCGTGGCCACTGATTTTTCCCGGACGGCTCGTCGAGCTTTCGACGCTGCCGTGAGCTGGGCGTTGTGGACCGGGGCCAGAGTGAGCCTCCTGCATGTCATAAAAGGCGCCTGGTCCGCGAGCGAACTTGAGGCCGGTGCCAGAGTGCTCAAGCCGCTGAAGACGGCGGCATTACTGAAGTTGGGCCGACTGTCGCGGCTCGCGTCGGAAGCGGGCATCCGCGCAGACGCGCATCTTGCCACGGGCAATCCAGCGGAACGTATCCTTGCGTACTGCCGGACGCATCACACGGATGTGCTGGTCGTTGGGACGCAAGGTCGCGGCGGGCTCTCCCGCACCTTCTTGGGCAGCGTAGCCGACGAACTCGTCCGGAAGGCGCCCTGTCCGGTCCTCACGTTCAACCCCTCAGTACAATGCCGGTCCCCTGTGAAGCGACGGGGAGGTCGATGATGGCTGATCACGAACGACGGACCAGCCACCCCCATCACCTCCCCGCGCATGAAGTGGTGATTCTGCTTGAATCCGACGCGGGGAAGGGGCTGACCTCCGAGGCGGCCGCGGAACGTCGGAGACGATTCGGACCCAATGTTCTGCCGAAGCTCAGGCGCCATGGACCGTTGATCCGCTTCCTGCTTCAGTTTCATCATCCGCTCATCTATGTGCTCCTGGCTGCGACGGCCGTCACGGCTTCGTTAGGCGAGTGGGTGGACGCCGGTGTGATCTTCGGTGTCGTTCTTGTGAACGCCGTCGTGGGGTTCATTCAGGAGTCGCGCGCGGAGGCAGCGCTGGACGCTCTCGCCTCTCTGATGACAACGGAGGCCAAGGTCCGGCGAGACGGGCGGACGCATCGCATCTCATCCGAAGAGATCGTGCCCGGGGATGTCGTGTGGCTGGAATCAGGCGACAAGATCCCCGCTGACCTGCGGTTGACGAGGATCCGTGAGTTACGGGTGGATGAATCGGCGCTGACCGGGGAATCTGTGCCGGTGGAGAAGGGCGATCAGGTGTTGCCGCCCGAGACGGTCGTTGGAGATCGAAAGAACATGGCGTTCTCCGGCACGTTCGTCACCTCTGGACAGGGAGCCGGTGTGGTCGTCTCGACCGGGACGGACACGGAACTGGGACGTATCCATCAACTGATGGGTGAGACAACGCAGCTGGCAACCCCGCTCACCAACAAGCTGGCGTCGTTCAGCAAGATGCTCACGGTCGCGATCCTCGGACTGGCGGCGATGACCTTCGCGCTGGGCTTATGGCGAGGCCAGCCGGTGACGGAAATCTTCATTGCGGCGGTTGCGCTGGCAGTGGGCGCGATTCCTGAGGGGTTGCCCGCCGCGGTCACGATCACGCTGGCGATCGGCGTCGGCCGGATGGCCCGGCGCAATGCCATCATCCGCAAGTTGCCGGCGGTGGAAACGCTCGGCAGCACCACCGTGATCTGCTCGGACAAAACCGGCACCCTCACCAAGAACGAAATGACGGTCCAAGCGATTGTAGCGGGAGATCACCTGTTCGATGTTGAAGGCGCCGGCTATGAGCCGACCGGCGCGATCCATGCTGACGGAACGGAGGTGACGATCGATGGGACTCCCGCACTGCGGGAATGTCTTCTCGCGGGAGCCCTGTGCAATGATGCTCAGCTCGTGCAACGTGACGGAGGATGGACCGTCGTGGGCGATCCGACAGAGGGAGCGTTGTTGGTGGCGGCTCGGAAGGGCGGCATCGATGTGGATCGTCTCGTGAGCGAATGCGTCCGAGTCGACGCCATTCCGTTCGAGTCGGAGCGGCAGTTTATGGCGACGCTGCATCAGTTGGCATCGAGCTGCGATGGTACGATTTATCTCAAGGGGGCCGTAGAAAGAGTGCTCCGGCTCTGCAATCGGATGGTGGCGCCGGACGGGACCGACCAACAGCTCGATACCCAGCGTGTCTTGGATCACACCGAGACCTTCGCCGGACGGGGGCTCCGTGTGCTGGCGTTCGCACGCAAGTCGTTGGCTACCGATAATACAAGGCTGCCGGATTGCGAGATGGAAGGCGGCTTCGTGTTCCTCGGGCTCCAAGCCATGATGGATCCACCACGGCCGGAAGCGATTGCGGCTGTGGGCGCCTGTCAGAGCGCCGGCATTGCAGTGAAGATGATCACCGGCGACCACGCTGTCACGGCGCGCGCGATCGCGGCCCAAATCGGTCTAAAGGGACGCACGCATGCAGAAAGCGGCGCATTGATTGCCATGACGGGTCAGGACTTAGCCGCGACTTCGCAGGACCAACTGGCCGAAGCGGCGGATCGCACGGCGGTCTTCGCGCGGGTGTCTCCGGAGCAGAAGTTGCGGTTGGTGGAAGCGTTGCAGACGCGAGCGCATGTGGTTGCCATGACCGGCGACGGTGTGAACGACGCTCCGGCGCTGAAGCAGGCGAACATCGGTGTGGCGATGGGCCGCGGCGGGACCGAAGTGGCCAAAGAAGCCGCCGACATGGTGCTGACCGACGATAATTTTGCCTCCATCGAAGCGGCCGTTGAGGAAGGCCGTTGCGTCTTCGACAACCTGACGAAGTTTATCGTGTGGACCTTGCCGACGAACATGGGCGAAGGACTGGTTCTTCTCACCGCGATCGCAATCGGAGCGACCCTCCCGATTCTGCCGGTGCAAATCCTCTGGATCAACATGACGACGGCGGTGGCGCTGGGCTTGATGCTGGCGTTTGAACCCAGGGAGCCCGGCATCATGGCGCGGCCGCCTCGCGATCCTGGGCAGCCGATCCTGACGGGTGTCTTAGTGGAACGGATCGTCCTGGTATCCCTCCTGATGCTGGCCGGCGCCTACGGGGTGTTTCTCTGGGAACTGGAGCGGACCGAGTCGATCGTCGCAGCCCGTACGGCCGCCATGAACGTGTTCGTCATGGTGGAGCTGTTCTACCTGTTCAACTGCCGGTCGCTCGAACACACCATGTTCCATGTCGGCCTGTTCAGCAATCCCTGGATCTGGCGTGGCATAGGGGCAATGACCGCGTTACAGCTTCTATTGACGTACAGTCCGACTATGAATCGGTTGTTTCACACGGCTCCGATCGACGGACCCGCCTGGGGGCTGGTCTTGGCGGCGGCCGTCATCGTGTATGGTGTCGTTGAGGCGGAGACCTGGTTACGGTTGCAGTGGAAGCGACGCACACAATCAAGCACGTTGATCAGGAAAAGTTCTCATGATCAGCGAAACGCCGGGTGAGATGCGATTATGGTGTGCCCTGTCCGATCGAAGGACTGCTCTTATAGGGTTTCGTGTGTGTCCCAGCGATGGCCGGATGCAGCGGTACCAGGGTCGATAGGCTTTTCCTGGCGCTGAGTCATGAGTCCTGCTTGTCGGGCACTCCTGTTGTGCAGCATCCTCTTGGGTCTGTTCCCGTGGAAGGCCACAGCTCTCGATATCGGCCCGCCGAGTCCTCCCCATCTTGTCGGGGATTCGGCGGACGCAAGTCGTATCGGTGTTCCTTTAATTATGCAAGTCCCGGCTTCGCAGCGGACGGTGTCCGAGGGCAAGCCATCAGAGGAGACGGAGACGATAGAGCGTGTCTCGGGAGAAGAACGTGGCCCTCGTATTCCGGAGCCGATGGTCTTTGATCTTGTGCGGCCTTTGGGCGCAAAACATAGAGAAGGCGAGATCAACGTGCTCAGCGTGATTCCTTTGGTGAGGAAGTCAAGGGCGGTCGATGATGCTCCAGATCCGTTAGGTCTCGTACGCCGCAGCCTCGATACACAGGGGTTTGAATGGGCTCCAGAGATCGAGTATGTCTTCGCGAACGGTCTGGCATTTGAATTCGAATTGCCGATGGAAAACGGGCGCGTGGAGGCTTACAAGGGTGCCGGTCAGGCGTTCTTCGGCACGGCGCTGGAGCACCGATTCATCCATGGCGCTCAAGCTATCGTTCAGTATGACTCTCAGCCGAAGCTTTGGACAACCACGTTCCTCTACCTGGCCGGCTTTCGGTTCAACGAAACCTGGAGCGCCCTTGGCATGTTTGGGCCGAGGACTGAGCTGGGAGGGCGTGTCACAGACCGCCGAACCGAGTGGCTGACCAACGTGACGCTGTTTGCGGACGTGACACACCGGCTGGTGGCCGGCATTGAGACCAATCTTGGCCAAGTGATCGATGGCCATGCATCGTTGCTTGTCATGCCTCAACTGCACTACGAAGTCAGCAAGCATTGGATGATCCAAGGTGGTGTCGGAACGCGGGTTACCAAGGGGTTGACCCTTCCTATAATCGGATTCCGTCTCATTCGCGAGTTCTGATCCCCAATCAGTCGATGTCAAGGGTAAGCTGAGAGAGTGGACAGTGAATGACTTCATATTGCTCCCTTATGTGGACAAGAGCAACTGAGACCTACGCATGACAGTGCGGTTCTCATATGATACCTTATGGACATGGATGTCATGTATCGGATGGACCGAATGGTATCCCGATCTTCATGCGGCTTGAGGAACTCGGCATGCTTGGTCGTGTTGCTCTGTGCCTGTGTCGTGGCGCAGATGCTGGGTGCACCGGTCACTCTTCTTGATCTGTTGAATTCAGATGTGATTACAGAATCTGAGCCTATATCGGAAGATCTTTCCACTCTCTCACCGTCGTCTGAAGTGGAAAGACCTGGTCTCTTCCGTCTACTCAGCGAGTTTCGTCCTGTGCTTCATCTGCCGCTCTTGACCACATCGGTGTTCCGTCCCCCTTCTGCTTAGCCCGATCTCGTCGGCACCGCGACACTACGCAGCCTGTTGCCTTTTCCTTGCTTGTGCATGGACTGCGTGTCAGGAACCTTCGAGCGACTGACAGAAAGTCTGACCGTTCGTGGTGCGTAATGGCCTCAGCTTCTTTAGGTGCGTGTCCTCTCGGCAAAAGAGGAGGGGTTGTATGAACGATCAATTACTCCGTCCTGTTCCACTCATATCCGTGTTTCTGATGATGACCGGCTTGTCCGTGGGCTGTGCCACCGTGGTGGTCCCCGTATCACCCACAGACATCACGATGACAGATGCAGATACGGATCACGGATGGTTACTTGGAACAATTCACCTGACTCGGCATGAGTCGGATCACACAGAGAAATTTACGAAGATGAGGATGGCTGATATGAAATGGTGGCTTGAGGAAGAATCCACCGGCAAGCGGTTTCACATCTCCCATCTCCCAATTGACGGCCCTTTTGCAGTGAAGCTTCCTGCCGGCTCCTATCGAGTCACGGGTATCGGTTTCAGCAATATGCGGGGGGTCTGGCACACGGCGCTTCCTGCTGCATTTCGCGTCCGGTCAAGAGGGTGCACCTCCCTGGGGACATGGGCGCTGCAGATGCAAACAGGATTCTTCAGTGGATGGATTACGCGAGAGGTGTTCGCTGATCACAGGTTCGCTCAGGAGGATTCAGAACGGATTCATGAAGTACAGGGATGTCCGACCGTTGTGGTGCCACTGGAATCGCCCGTCCAGAGTTCGATCGAACTGGACGTTCATCTACACGCGTTCTAGTCGGTGTAAGGTAGTTAGATCCACAATTGCCGGCCTGCGTACGAGGAACAATCCGGCCCCGGAGGTCTCTATCGACAGCCCGTGTCGTCGGGGATCTGAAATTTTGAAGCGGTATGACTCCAAGCTCATGAAGATCGGGCGGCTTCCGATGGAATGCGCACTTGGGTGTCAGTCATTGTCCCCGTATGGTCTTCGGAGGTTCAGCTATCTGGCGAGAATCAAGAGTTACATTCGGGCGGAGGGTCGGCTAGGCAAATTGCGGGGTCGTATGGCATCGGCCGATTCATACAATGAGCACAATGTTTGCCGGTAACCTCATAGCGGATACTAAAGCGGGTGTTGTTGTCTTTCTTGTGGCGCTGCCTTTGTGTCTCGGCATCGCGCTCGCATCCGGTGCACCACTGCTCTCGGGATTGTTAGCGGGGATCATCGGCGGTATCGTCGTGGGGTTTATCAGTGGATCCCATACCAGTGTAAGCGGGCCGGCCGCCGGCTTATCGGCGGTCGTCATCTCACAAATAGCCTCACTCGGTTCATTTTCAGCCTTTCTGATGGCAGTGCTCCTTGCCGGATTGATTCAAATCGGCTTGGGCTTAGCCAAGGGTGGGTTCATTGCCGCGTTCTTTCCATCCAGCGTAATCAAAGGGTTGTTGGCTGCGATTGGTGTGATCATCATCTTAAAGCAAATCCCGCACCTCTTTGGGCATGATCCCGACCCGGAAGGGGAAATGGCCTTCTTTCAGCCTGACTCCGAAACGACGTTTTCTGAACTCTTCCGTATATTCGGAGACTTTCAACCGGGTTCCGCTGTCATTGGCCTGGTGTCCATTACGTTGCTTGTCATCTGGGACAATTGGAAACCTCTGAAAAACTCGCTCTTCCCTGCCCCTGTAGCCGTGGTGCTGTTTGGGATCGGAACGGGATTGTGGTTCGGACAACTCGGCGATCCGTGGGTGATCAAGCCGAGCCATTTGGTTCAGGTGCCTGTGGCCGGTGATGTGGCCGAGTTCTTTCAGCTCCTTCCACGACCGGACTTTTCGCAGTGGGCCAACCCTGCGATCTATATCGCCGGCATCACCCTTGCCATCGTGGCATCTCTAGAAACCTTACTGAACCTGCAGGCGGTCGATCGAATCGATCCGCAGCAACGCGCCTCGCCGCCGAGTCAAGAATTGTTGGCGCAAGGCATCGGGAACGTTGCCAGCGGGTTGGTCGGCGGACTCCCGATCACATCGGTCATCATCCGCAGTTCCGTAAATGTCAATGCCGGTGGAACAACCAAACTGGCGACCATCGTGCATGGCACATTGCTGCTGGTCAGTGTTCCGCTCATACCGACATGGCTCAACACCATTCCGTTATCCTGCCTCGCCGCGATCTTGCTGATGACCGGCATTAAATTGGCCAGTCCGGTTTTGGTCAAGCAGATGTGGAGCGAGGGCCGGTATCAATTCATTCCATTCGCCGCAACCGTCATGGCGATCGTCTTCACCGACCTGTTGATCGGTATCCTCATCGGGCTCGCCGTAGCCGTCGGGTTCATTCTCAACAGCAGTATGCGGCGCCCCGTGCGTCGCTTCGTAGAAAAACATCTCGGCGGTGAGGTCGTCCATATCGAATTGGCCAACCAGGTGAGCTTCTTAAATCGGGCCGCTCTGGCCAAAGCATTGGCTGAAGTGCCGCGCAATGGCCATATCCTCCTTGACGCACAGAACACGGACTACATTGACCCGGATGTGCTTGACCTGATCCGAGACTTCAAGGAACAAGCAGAGCCGGCCCGCGGCGTTGATGTGAGTCTTATCGGATTTCGGAGCGAGTACAACTTTGAAGATCAGATACAGTATGTCGATTACTCGACACGCGAGCTTCAGGATGTCATCACTCCCCAACAGGTCCTTCAAATCCTAAAGGACGGCAATGAACGGGTTCGTACGGGGAGGCGGCTTACCAGGGACTTCAACCGCCAAGTACGCGCGACGGCCGAAGCGCAACATCCGTTGGCCGTGATCCTCAGTTGCATCGATTCCCCCACACCAGCTGAGCGGGTTTTTGACTTGGGTATGGGCGACATCTTCAGTATCCGCATTGCGGGCAACATCTCAAGCCGAAAGGTAATCGCCAGCGCGGAATACGGATGTGCCGTCGCCGGGGCAAAGCTCATTCTTGTCATGGGACACACGCGATGCGGAGCAGTCACTGCCGCCGTGAACCTTCTTGGCTCCGCCCAAACGGCTGCGGAGGCGACGGGGTGCGAGCACTTTGATTACGTTATCAATGATCTCCAGCAATCGGCCGACGAAGCTGCCAGTCGGGCTGTACATGGACAACCAAGCGACGTGACGGGAACGTTAGTCGATGGCGTGGCTCGTCGGAATGTTGTGCGGGTTGCCGAACAGCTGCACAAGCAGAGTAGAACCATCGACGGTCTCATCAGAAAGGGGCAGATCGCGATCGTGGGTGCCATGTACGATGTCGTAACGGGCGACATCGAGTTTTTACGGGACGACGTGCGCGCCACATAAAGAAATTAAACAGATATTCTCGTTCATTTACCGCGTGTCGGGTTCGCATGGCCAGGAGTCAGTTATGGTCGGCACCGCAGGGTGGCAATGAGCAATGCCAGGTATAGAAATGATACTTCACCCACGGACGAATTGCCTGCTAATCGATGCCCAGAAGAGGTTCGATGATGGAAAAACTCGTTAAAGGCTTCTTGAAGTTTCGCGATGAGGTGTTTCTAAACAAAAAGGCATTGTTCACGCGGCTGTCTCAGAGTCAGGCCCCCCGCGCGCTCTTCATTACCTGCTCCGACTCGCGAGTTGACCCCACGCTTCTGACACAGAGTGATCCCGGCGAGCTGTTTATTCTCAGAAACGCCGGCAATATTGTGCCGCCCTACGGTTCGATGCAGGGTGGCACTACGGCCACGATAGAGTATGCGATGGCGGTGTTGAAAGTGCCTCACATCATCGTTTGCGGTCATACCGATTGCGGGGTTATGAAGGCTCTGTTGCATCCTGAAGAGGTGCAAAACTTGCCGGCCGTCAAAGAATGGGTGGGACAGGTCGAAACGACCAGAAGATTGATGCGCGACCTCTACGCGGATGTCAAAGGCACCGATCGCCTCATTAAGACGACCCAGGAGAACGTTCGCGTCCAACTCGAGCATCTGCGCACCCATCCATCCGTCGTGCTGCAACTGCGCCAGGGCAAGGTCGATTTGCACGGCTGGGTGTACTCCATTTCGACCGGGGATGTATGGGTCTATGATTTCAATTCGCAGGACTTTGTCTCACTCTATGAGAGAGCAGCGCCGCGGTTAACGTGTGCCGATAAGTCGTGATACGCCGAGCTTCAATGCTGTTCAAGCACGGTCGAATCGTTTTTCATCGGATCACCTGAATCTGCCGCCAGCGTTCGGATTGATACCGCCACAGTAACAGTCCCATCCGCACGGTCCAGTCTGCGATCATGGCGAGCCAAATATAGAAGACCGATTGACGAGCCCAGACGGCGGCCACTATGGCCAATGGGACGCGGACACCCCACATGCCGATCAGCGTGGCGCCCATGATGAAACGTGTGTCGCCGGCACCCCGCAGCGATCCGGCCAGAACCATGGTAAGGGCGAGCGGGACTTGCAATAAGGCGACGATCTTCAAGAATATCGTTCCGAGCTCGATCACGGCTTCATCGGTCGTGAATGCGCGAAGTAACGTGTAAGGGAAGAAGAAAAAGAACACTCCCATGCCCGCCATGATTATGATGGCCAGCCGATTGGCTTCCCAGTTTTCTATTTTTGCTTTCGTATATTTGCGCGCCCCGATGCTCTGCCCCACCATGGTGGCAGCGGCGATGGCGACCCCATAGCCGGGGAGGAACGAGAAGGATTCAATCGATAACCCGACCTGATGCGCGGCGTAGGCCACGGTGCCATAGAGGAGAACGAGTTTGGTATAGATAAAGATGCCCGCTTGTTGAACAATGCGTTCACCGGATACCGACGCTCCCACTTCCCAGATCGACCGGATCAGGTCCAAGCGAAGCGCGGACGACTCTTTCAGGATGGGGCGACAACGCAGCAACAGATAAAGCATCCCCGTCGCTTCGGCGATGCCGACGGCGATCGCTGCGCCGTTGAGGCCCAAATCAGGGGCGCCCCAGCGTCCGTAAATGAGAGGATAGGCGAGGAAACCATGGAGGAGATTGACACCGATCAGGCCGTACATGGGTGTCCGCGTGTCGCCGGTCCCTTGAAGAATAGACGACAAGACTTGGATGAGGACGGTACAGGGGATCACAAGGAAGATGAGCGTTGAATAGGGGAGGGCGTGCTCGATCACCGGGGATTCGGCACCGAGTTGTTGCATGACAAACCGATTGCCGGCCAACCCGAGACCGGACAACACGATCGATACGGCGATCGAAAGCCATAAGAAATGACGGGCCGCTTCTCCCGCGTCTTGTCGGCGTTTCGCTCCCCATAACTGTGCGACGATGACGTTTGTGCCGACCGAAATTCCTGAAACCAAAGTCGTGGCCATGAACGCCAGAAGTTGGCTCAAGCCGACCGCGGCGATCGAAGTGGCCCCCAGCCCGCCGACCAAGAAGACGGCGACAATGCCCTCGGCCCGTTGGAGAAGTGTGGTGAGCGTGACGGGGAGCGCCAAGCTTATCACGGACCGTCGGATCTGAGTGACACCGTTGCTCATGGCAGGCTATCCTAACAGAGTTCCGCTTCAACCATGTGACGATCGTTGATCGGCTCTGGTATGTCGATGACCGACGTTGACAACGGCTCCCCCGTGATGACGGCACCACCACGCTTGTCGAAATCGAAGTTCCTCTCGGGACTTCAATGCCACAAGCGACTGTATCTGGAGATTCATCAACCTACCTGGGCGACTCCGCCCGATGCGTCGATGCAGGCTATCCTGGACATGGGAACCGAGATCGGAATTCTTGCACAGCGGCGCTTTCGTGGTGGTGTGCTGGTCAAGTCGGGATTCCGGCAGCGAGAAGCGGCCATCGCAGAGACCGCTGCCTTACTGCAAGATCGCCTGACTCCCGCCATCTTCGAAGGAGCGTTCGAATACGATGGAGTGCTTGTGCACGTCGATATTCTGGAGCGTGTACGCAATGACGCGGAGGGATCGTCGTCCTGGCGTTTGATCGAGGTGAAGTCATCGGCCAGGGTCAAAAATGTTCACCTTGATGACCTGTCCGTACAGAGCCACGTCGTCCAAGGGGTCGGGCTCAGACTTGATGCGACCTGCCTGATGCATATCGACACGGGATATCTCCATCAAAGTGGGGAGGTTGATCTGCAGCGGCTCTTTTCGATTGAAGACCTTTCGGGAGCGGTGAAGGATCGTCAGCTGGAGGTACCGGAACGATTAGCCGCTATGAAAGCCATTGTGTCGGAGCCACACGCTCCGGCGGTCGAGCCGGGTCAGCATTGCCATTCTCCTTACGAATGTCCTTTCTGGTCTCATTGCACGAAGGAGAAACCGTCGCGATGGATCCATCACCTGCCGGGCAAGAAAGAGATTGTCGGCCAGCTTGTCCGGCAGGGCATCATGACGATCGATGAAATTCCGAACGAAATAAGACTGTCGGATGTACAACGCAGGGTCAAAGATAACGTCGAATGGATTTCGCCGGAGTTGGGTCGGATTCTCCGTTCCGTCAGCTACCCGATTCACCATCTCGATGTCGAAACCGTCATGTTGGCAGTGCCGCGGTTTCCTTCAACGCGTCCCTATCAGTCCCTTCCGGTTCAATGGTCCAATCACATTGAGCTCGAATCCGGCGAGGTGATGCATCAAGAGTTTCTCCACGGTGAGGCGTCGGACCCTCGGAGGCGTTGGGTTGAAGCTCTCATCGAATCACTCGGTGAGACGGGGAGCATCGTGGTGTATTCAGGCTATGAAGAAGCGATCATTCGCCAACTGGCGGAGCTCTTTCCGGAATTCAAATCGGCTTTCAAAACGATAGTGAACCGATTATGGGATCTGCTCGCCGTCATCAAAAGTCACTATTATCATCCCGCCTTTTGCGGATCGTATTCGATCAAGTCGGTGTTGCCGGCAGTGGTGCCGTCGCTGGGATATGGCGATCTCACGATTCAAGACGGTGGGCAGGCGGCGGCAGAATATTACCGGATGGTTTTTCTCGAAAGCGATTGGGTGGAACGAGATTCCATACGACAGGCGCTGTTACGCTATTGTGAACGAGATACGTTAGCGATGGTTGAAATGCGGAGGGTGTTGGGGAAGAAGGTGAAAAAGCTGGCCAGATAAAGTGGGGACCATCATTCATCCGATGAAATTTACATGTCGATTTGAGGCCATTGGCGTACGTATTGCCTGACATGGACAAGAATATCGATATTCCAATTCTCGACATGCCAATGCAACCCCGCCTTTCCGCATTTTTCGATGCACACAAGAATCTCGTAGATGATTTATCACGTTTTGAACCTTCGGCCTTGATAGCGTCAATCGGGGGATTAATGACCCTACCTGACTGGCAGGCCAGCACCCTACGCGTTGAGGTTCTTCAACATCTTGCGGTCGCAAGCGCAAAAGGTAGGAAAAAAGCAAAGCAAGCTGATTTCAAGTCATGGTTAACGGAGCTTGGCGAGGGAATGGCTGGAAGGCTGGAAGACCCATCCGAGGATGTCTTCGTTTCGCGCGTCTTATTTGCTGGCCAGAACTTTTTAATGTTTGAGGGAATCTACGAAGCGTCCTCATTCATTCTTCAGCGTTTCCTTAATGTTTTAGAGGCAATGCCGTCCTCGGAACCGTATTCCGGTATCAGGCGAAGCGTCCTGGCATTGCTTCGAATATCAAATGAAGTTGCCCAACGAGCGGGCGTCTCAGCTTTTCAGACCGGGCAAACGCTTCCATTGCGAGGCGTGCCGAACAGACTCCTGCGACGCATTCCTGATACTGCTCAGCACGTCATGTTTTCCCCGCAAGATCTGAAGAACTTGGCAGTTGAGGTGAGAGACCTTGAACCTTTTGCGTTCAATCCTTCAGAGAGGGATAAGCTGCGCGGCGAAACGCTAGGGCACTCCAGTCTGGAGCGCTGTCCTATTGCATGGTTTCGGAACTATATCTGTCTGGCATTGCCAACTGCTGTGACAGTTGCAATTCGTAGACGGATCATCGAGTTTTGCATCACGGCGGAGATGCAAAATGCTCTCTATAAAGGATACGTGAACGAGTACTCGCGGACATTCTCGGGCATGTCGCTTCTCGGTGGAGGCATAGGTCCTAGTATCCAGTTCCAGCGTTTTAACGGCATATTCGTTTCGAATATCGGACGTTACATCGATAAGGGGCGTCTTCTACACATTTGCTTTGTGGTGGATAGTTTCGAGGGGATGAAGAAACAGGACTGAACGGCATGCCAGACGCGTCGCGTATGAGCGAGGCGGTACAGCAGAGTATTTCGCATATGCATAGGGAATTCTCTGTCAAGGAGGAATTTCGCAATGCCATCTCACTCATCGTAATTTGCCCGTGGGGCCGTCCGCTTGCGCTGGACTTTCCAGGCGTCACAGATCCAGGCTGGCGGATTGAGCATATCTCAGCAGCAGACCTTGAAGCGATCAGTAGAACGCCAACGTTTTCTCCACTCACACTCTGGCGATTGCTCGACTCACAAGATCGCCTACAGCAGATGAATGTAAATATTCAGAACTTCAATGGGCTACTCAACTTATTCGCATGGTCTCAAAGCCTTGACGGCCATCTTATTCCGCACGCCAAGATGTCGGACGATCATAATTTGGAAATACCTCTCCAGATGTTAATTTCTCAGAACGCGTTACTTGATGTTCGAAAGAGAGGCGCTGAGGCATGGAACCTCCACTTCGCGCGTAAATGGAATGGTGAGGTCGTGAAGGTCAGACGGGAGAGCGGTAGTGCATACTTTAAAGAAGACCAACATGCGCCGCTTTATGTAAGTATGGATGATCTTGATCAAGGGAAGCTTCTCGCTGTGTTTGAGGCAGCGAGGACGGTCTGGTGGGTCACAATAGAAACTCCAAACTCGCAAGACCGGCATGCCCACTATAGACTATGGCACGTTCTTACGGTGTGGCTAAGACGTGCAGCACCTGTGCTGGAAAGTATACTTTCGGCCCTTCCTACAGAACCGATTGTCTGGCATTGTCGGTTTGATGATGCGGAGCCGCTTAATCCAGCAGCGCCTGTTCTGTCTCAGGACGCTGCCCGCGCCCTTATCGATGTAACAGTTGAGCAGAACACCATTTGCGTGCATACCAAAGATGGATTTCTGTCGTCCTTTCGACATTCAACTAATGTGGGAGAAAGCTTGTTAGTAGAAGGCCTCGTCAAAGGCGGATTTACCTTGATTAGAACGGAGCCGAGTCGTGAACTGATCACAGAAGTGATGGACAAGATTGTGCCTGACGAATGGGCGCGAGACATGCACTTTTTCACGGCAAGGGAGTTTCGCGATTTTGTTCGGGAATCGGTGCGGAGCGATCCAGTTTTTGTTTCGGAAGAGGACGCTGCGTATTCGTGTCTAGGCCTCGGTTGGAGGGCACGAACACGCGCGGAGGGTCCGCGCGTACATGGCATTGGCCCGTGCTGCACCTTTCTCGGCCGAGTGATTGACAGTGTATGGGACGAAGTCCGTACAGAACTCAAGAAGTACACTCGCGAGCCGTTGCTTTTTCAGTTACTTGAGAACCACGAAGTCATAATGCTAGAAACCGACCGATGGCTGAGTACGGCCAGATCGCTATTAGCTCTTCACATTGATAAAGAACAAACCGAGCTCGACTCAGTCAGGCAGATTGCAAAGCTAAATGCGGGTTCTCTGAGTACAAGACTACTTATTGAAATGGCACTATGCGAATGCCCAGAATCCGGAGGCATTGAAGCTGGGGAGCTTGATACGGCTCGACTTCTCGCCAACGTCATGCGAATGCATTACC
>CAYXKP010000071.1:0-21615 GCA_964465695.1 uncultured Nitrospira sp. | reverse complement strand
AACAACTTGGATTTGTCGACAAAGGAGTCGCTCTGGTCCATGTTGAGACGATTCAACTGGAAGAGTCGTAAGAGGAATTGCTCTGTTGCCGGGCAACCGTCAAAAGACGCTTTTGCTGACTTCGGCCGAGAGGGGACTCTCGTTTCCGGCGAGGTCATAGGCGGAAATCGCGAAGAAGTACGTCGTGTTCTGTTGAAGATTCCTCACAATATAGGTGGTGATCTTGCTGATGATAAACGGCGAGCCGGGGAAGTCATAGTGACCCGATGATGTTCCCACATAGACCTTGTACCCCGCCAGGTCCGACTCTTTGTTGGCGATCCACGTGAGTGTCACCTTGTTGATTGGTGGAACCGACGGGGGAGCCGTCGATGGTGGAGGTTGCGAGGGGGGAGGTGTCGACGCGACAGGGGGAGCGACTTGCAGCAGCTTGGTAAAGGCGGGGTTGTCTCGAAACAGGCGTTGCAGTGCGCCGGGAAGGCGAGAGGTCTCCGTCCTGGGGCTGACCGATGCGGAAGCATGTGGCGCAGCCGATCGTCCCATTGGGATACCAGAGGATGGTGTCATATTTCCTGCAGGTATGCTCCCCATAGGAGCCGGCTGGATGATCGAAGAAATCGGAGTCTCCAGTGGAGGAGAGACCGATGGAAGAAGCGCACCGGTCGGTGTGAGCGGTGGAGAAGGCGGGGTCGGCTTCTTGATCAACGAATGGGGAGGGACCGGTTGTGAACTCGATTGGGTCTTGGCTGGGTCAAGGGCGAACCTTTGAACCGAAGAGGTCCCTGGTGGACGGAGGATCAAGCTGTGGGATGAACGATCTGTACCCTCCGCCCATGCGACGTTCGATAATAACGTCAGAACAAGCGCAATCCATAGACTGCGGTCCGTATATCTTCGACGACCGGAACAACAAATGGGATGCATACGAGAGCGTCTCTACCCCGTGCAAAGGAAGTCACAGGTCTACGCAACCAATGTGCCAGGTCTGAGGTGTCATTGCGTTCTAGAAAAGCACGTAGCATTCTGCATTACAGCATGTTCTTGGCGGATAGTGAACGTCGAAGGAAGGGATGACCCAGACGCCTTGTAGGCAAAGTCATTCACGGAGTGAACCAAATCGGTACAAGACCCTGTCTATGCGGACCTGGCGGCAAGGTAGATATCCTGAGGGCGGTGTTTCCCTATATACCGTTCGCTTCGGCCACGTCATTTGATTAAGTGAGCGGTCGACAGGTGCCGGGTCAGCCGGTCGGCAATGGTCCTGGTCATCCGCTGGAAATCATGATTCTTGGTGAACTGATGATCGGCTGGGGGATCCTAAGATCGCATCCCTATGAAGGACTATTCGACTCCATGTCAGGGCTCGATTGCGCCGCGCCGTACATCGGCGAGCAGCCGTTCGACGATCAGCCTCATAAAGAAAAAACCCAGCTTGGGGTTTTGGTAATACAATCGGTAGATCATCTCGTCAGTCATCTTGTATAACTCGCAGTCGGTCTCACATATCACCGTCATTGTGCGGATCTTCTCGGCTGAAAAGAGTCCGATCTCTCCGATCAATTCACCGGGGCCGATGGGTTGATTGATTTCTTGAAGTTTAAGGCGGCCGTCGGCCACATAGACGATCTCGTGGGCCAGGTCACCCTTTCGGAAAAGTATGTCACCAGCCTTATGCTTGTGTAAGTGCATGTGCGGCAGAAGCCATTCCGAGATGGGCGATTCGACAGTGGCCTGCTGAATTTGCTTTGTCAGCCGAATGATTTCCATCAATCGTTTGGTGTTGATCGGCAGCAGGATCATATTCAAAAGGAATTCCGGCGTCCCAAGCAGCTGAGTGATTTCGAAATGCGTGTGTAGCACACTGAAGAGGATGAACAAAACGTTGCTGGCAAGGGCAAGCACGCGCAACGACACCATGTTTTTCTGGGAATGACTGGCAAGATAGAACACGCACCCCAGTAGGCCGATGATGGTAACGAAGTCGATGTGCACTGTGCGCGATTCCCTCTAGCGCGGGTCGATGCGAGCGGATGTGAGTGACCGGCCTTATGGTGCCGTCACAGTCGGACGTCTGCCAGACAGGCGCTTAGTGAATAAATGAAAAGCCGGGTTATCGGTAAGCATGTGTGTGTTCAGACCCGTATGAAATGCTGTCTCACAGATCATGGGACGAGTAACCTAAAACGGATAAAGTCGAAGTGTGGAACGAGCATCACCGGTTCGGCGGCGCGTATAATACCCTTAGTTATAAAAAAATGGAATCGGATGAGCAGGAACTCCGGTAATCATATGTATGTCCCGATGACGAATCAGCATCCGCGTATCTACGGTCTCTATCGACATGACTTCTTAACTGAAGCCCTTCGTGTAGTGCTCGACTTCCTGTCGCCCAAGCGTCTTCGCATTTAGGTTGGTGAATCGATTTAGATCCAGTCTGAATCTTTTTGGATTCTCCATCATTTTCCTTCGATTGCATCCGTAACAGGATTTTCACGAGAGGAAACAGCGGTATTGACGTGCCAGTGAAGCTTTAGCGTTCTGGTGATGCGCATAGATGTCACATGAGTGGCGCGTATCTTGCGTGGCTTCTATAGAAGTGGATTCACGTAAGAGTATAGGTGTATATTGACCCTCCCGGGCGTTTATGGATATTTGCGGCGTACCTCAAGACCATATCGGACCACAGTGAAGAGCTTCATACTTCCATTTGAGGTTACATACTAAGATCTTGCCTATGGATCAGAGTTAAATTCACCAGAGGTGCTTCATTGCGAAGAATAGTTGGTGATGTCCGCAAACCATCTTCTCCTAGATGTGAGGAGTCAGATAAAGGAGCGATCATCATGAAACTTTGGATTATCATCCTAAGCGTTGCCGCCGGTTACGCATTGTCACTCCCATGGAGTTCTCTGGCAGAAGAGGGGCAAGGAAAAGCGACTCAGACTACCGCATCCCAACCGAAGTCCGAATCGGCCATAAAACCATTGCTGTATGTTCCACCCAGAAAGGGGGCTCCAGCTCCCGGGCTCAGGAGGGGAGGGGGAACGCGCGGCACAAACAAGAGCCTTCCAATGATAAGCCTGTTGGCTCCCGACCATGTGGGATTCACGCTTCATGAGCAGCCGGTGTTGTTTTGGTTCACCCCGACAAACCACAACCTGTCCTATGAGTTCACCCTCATCGCCGACAGCGCCGAGGCGCCTCTCATAGAGACGAAGCTTCCCGTTCCAGCCAGAGCCGGTGTTCAGCAGATCAGACTTGCCGACTACAAGGCGAAATTATTGCCTGGGGAGCGGTATCAATGGTCGGTGGCGTTGGTGATGGATCCCGAGGAACCTTCCGCCAATGTCGTGGCAAAGGGAGCGATTGAACGAATCAACCGCGACAAGATGGACCATCAGTTGTCGAGTGACGTGGGCAAGGCAGATGCCCCGAGGCGCTATGCCGAAGCAGGAGTGTGGTACGATGCGCTCATGGCCATTTCCGATTTGATGCAATCCAACCCGGCCGATGCGGAACTGCGTCAGCAGCGTGCCTCGTTGCTTGAACAAGGGGGACTCGGAGAGGTGGCGGTGAGCATACAGAACATGCGCACACCATAAACAATGCAAAGGATTGCCTATGTCGTGAGCCGGCCATAGGAACCAAAAGCGTTGTCATTTGCCCGGCTCCTTTCAAGGTGCCGTCCGGACAACGCGGTAGGCAAGCATAGGCCTGGTTTTTCCTTTCAGACGCACTTCCCCGATGCTTTCCAATGGAAAGCGGCTATCGAGCAGTTGAGCCGTAGTCTCGCTGATTAAGATCCGACAGGGGCGACGGCCCTGTGGTTCTGCAACGGCTTCCCTTCCGAAATTTTCTAAGTGCGCTGCGGCATTGACCGTGTCGCCAATGGTGGTGTATTTCATGCGCTGAACGCTTCCTACACATCCCGCCAGCAACGGCCCCGTATGGATTCCGATCCGCATGCCCACCGTGGGGAGGCCGTTCTGTACATGTTTCTCGTTCAGGCGAAGCATCTCGCCTTCCATCGCCAGCGCGCACATGACGGCGTTGACCGCATCCCTGGCCACTTCTTCATCGGATTCACGCTTCAGCGGGACGCCGAAGTCAGCTTTAATTGAGTCGCCTCCATAGTCGTCGATCACTCCTCCGTGGCCCATAATCACCTTCGTCATGGTATCCAGGTAGGAATTGATCCAATCCATCAAGGCCGGCGGGGACATCGTTTCAGAAGCGGCCGTGTACCCTTTGAAGTCCATGAACAACACGGTGGCGACCAGTTCCTGCGGCCGCGGGCGTCCACCTTCGAACAGGTGATCTCTTTCCAGCCATATCTTATCGGCGACCTCGCGCGAGACGTGCCGTGAAAACAGTCGCATCAACATGGTCCGGTCTTTCCGTTCTCGAGCCAGAATCGAGGTCACGACCATGGCGATCGACAGAAACCAGCTGAAAACGGAGGGAATTTCCGGTGCCCACCAGCCGAAGGCGAAGAGTGTCACGACCGCCAGCGTGATCGATACAAGCCCCCCGAGAGCGATGAAGGAGAATCGCCATACGGATCGTACCAGGCTCCCGAATGCGCCCCCGAGCATGCCCCACAACAGTGTCCAGGCGACCTCAGCGGTTTCCGTCATCGCATGGATGGGTCTGCGGCCGTCAATGGCGGCGGCGAGTAACTGCTCGGTGATGATGCCGTGCATGAAGACCCCCGCGAATTGGTCGTTGCCGTGTGAGCCGTAAGGAACCGGGATGTGAAACACATCCGGCACGCTCTCCGCCGTCACGCCGATCATGACGATATGGTCCGCGAGATAACGGGCGTCGACCCGCCCGGCAAGCAGGTCGGTCAGCGAAAAGGAGTGCAGCGCCTGGCCAGCAGCGCCGAAATCCAAGAGGATTTGGTAGCCGGCGTCGTCTGCATTCACATAGCCGCCATCCGAAGACGCGAATGGTTGCAGCGTCGTTCGCCCCAAACGAATCCATTCCGGCACCGAGGGGTCCGGTTCCGGGACAACGCCGTCCACGGACAGATATAACAAGGCGAGTCTGAGGGCGAAGGCATAGGCCACATCATCACCGTCGTCCTGAAAAAGCAATGCCCGGCGTATGACTCCGTCGGGATCGACGAGGATATCGTTGAATCCGACTTGCGTGCTTCCTTGCAGTACCGGCGGAGGGGGGATGCGGGCGGCCGTGTCTTCGCCCAGCTTTGAAATCATGATGATCCGGGAATGTTTCGGGAGCAGCGCCGTAAGGTCCTCATGGCCCGGAGGGACTTCGATGTCGCGATACAGGTCCACTCCGATTGCCCGGGGCCGGTATTCGATGAGAAGGCGGAGCGCCTGCGCAAGGGTTTCATCCGTGATGGGCCATCGTCCCTGCCGACGAATATCCTCCTCGGAGATGGTGATGTACGCAATGCGTGACTTGCCGACCGTCGCCGCGGGTCGCGAGCGAAGGAGCCAATCATAGATGTTGAGCTCCAGCTCTTGGAGCAGGCCGGTACTGCGCACCCCCAGAACGACCAGCCCACAGAGGAGGCCGGTCACGAGGCTCATGGCATACGGCACATAAACGCTTTTCAGGGCCTTTGCATGGAAGGACATACACCAATGCGAATCCGGCAAGCCCGTTCATCGCAAGAGCGATCAGGCGCCCGTACTCTATCCCATTTAGAGCCAGTTGTTCAGCAGAAGAAATGGAGCCCAATAGATCGGATGCTGAAAATCCGGATTTTCCATCAGTTTCAATTGGGCCTGGCGAAGGGCCTGCGCCTTCGACAGCGCGGGGTTCTTTAGTTGTCGGTAAAATTCGACGACCAATGCCGATGACGCCTCGTCGCTTACGAACCAGAGCGTGGCAAGGGCGCTTCGAGCTCCGGCTTTGATTGCAATTCCCGCCAAGCCAAGCGCCGCCCGGTCATCCCCGGTGGCGGTCTGGCAGGCACTGAGGCTCAGCAGTTCGAGCGGTTGGTCCCGAAACCGGAAATAGCCGACGACCTGACTTAATCGGTCCATCGTGAGTTTTTCGTCGAAGGTCAGCAAGAAACTCTTTTTCGGGTCGCGCTCGAATTTCCCGTGGGACGCGATGTGCACGATTGTAAACGGATTCTCCTTCATCTCTCGTTCGAGCCGAGGCACCCGGAATTCTTCGTTCAAGAAGCGATGGGTCTTGTAGAGCCCGCCGATGGCCTCCAATTCGCCGGCTGCGTTCGGTAGTGGGGGAAATCCTTGAACGCCTTCCGTAAGTCCGGCGGAGAGTATTTCGATCCGCTCACGGTTGAGCGGCCGGGGATCGGTCAGATTCAGCCCGGGAGTCGTCGCCAACGCATACTTGGCGATGAGGAACTGTTTGCCGTCGTGCAGGGCGGAGAATGGAATCATGCGGAGCGGACCGTCCGGTACGATGACCAGCGTCTCGATGCTGAATTTCGACAGCTCCGGTTCGAGCGGCCGCAGTAGGAGATCATAGAGTCGCTGGCCTTTGCGAAGAAACTCGCGGGTCGTTTCCTTTTGGAGCAGCCGTCGGAAAGCCAACGCTTCGTCCTTGAGCTCTTCTTGCTTGATGACCACGGTGATCCGATGCATTCCGTCAGGCAGGCTCACCAGCAGTTCCGTTCGATCCGGCAGGATGATCGGATAGATGATGGCCGCCTGACGTGAGACGTCCTCGAGCTTCGTCTGGCTGGTTTGAAACGCGTCGACGCACTCATCGGCGAAGTAGTCGCGCAGTTCGGCGGTCTTGAACAACTCGATGGCTTCGCGCGCTTTGATGAGATAGGGTTGCGCTTCCGCTCGTGTCGTGGTTGCGCCCGAACGCCGGAGCAGCAGGTCCGCGAGCTCGAAGTACAGCCGACCGCCGGCTTCCCTGAACGAAGCAATCGCCGGCGCAGCTCCCGCTGCCATTTCAGGGCGCAATGTTTGAACCAGGTCGGCGGCGCGCTGGTACGACAGGATCGCCTGATCGGTCTTCTCCTGAGCCGTCAGGAGACGGCCCAATTGCCATTCCCATTGATACAGGGATTCCGGAGCATGGACCCGTTGGGCATAGCCGATGGCAAGCCTGGTGAGCAGCAGTGCTTCATCATGGCGTCGGTCCAGCTCATACAGGCGGCCGCGATGCCCGAAGGCATACGAGGCGGCGCGCACGTCACCGACCGATTTGGCGATCTCGCCGGCTTGTTCGAGGACCGCAGCCGCTTGCAGATGCATGCGACCGTCGGTATCCGGGAGGTGGGCGTGAAGGCTTTCGAACCCTAAGCCGATTGAAATCAGATCGTAAGCCTTGTCGTGCGAATCCG
This sequence comes from uncultured Nitrospira sp., assembly GCA_964465695.1. Taxonomy (GTDB): domain Bacteria; phylum Nitrospirota; class Nitrospiria; order Nitrospirales; family Nitrospiraceae; genus Nitrospira_D. Next base: position 14,312 of record CAYXKP010000071.1, on the reverse strand, counting down.
GAAGGCGATGCACCTCTGTGAGCGCCTCGTCAAAGAGCTTCCGTGCTTCTTGCCACTCTCCCATCCGGACCGCCGTTTTGCCGCCGTTGATCGTCGCCGCCGCCGCCAGTGTTTCGGCTTGCGCCGATATCGCCAGGCGCCGCGCTTCCGAAAAAGAGGACAACGCCTCTTGGTCCTGCTTGAGCGCGCTCTGGACCGCGCCGAGCGAATGGGCGATCGAGGCTGCACGAATCGGATCGCCCGCTTCATTGAGCAGCCGTCGGGCATTCTGAAGCGTTTCCAATGCCGCGTCCGGACGTCCCCCTGCCAGATAGGCCTGGCCCAGCAGATCCATCGCCGCAGCTTGGCGGGAAGGGTCTTTCCCTTGGGTGAGCACGACGACCACATCGAGATTCTGCGCGGCGCGGTTATGGAACCCCAGCGACAAATAGGCCTGCGCGAGCGCAATACGGGCGTCGCTCTCTTCCACAACGTGTCCCGCCTCATGGTAGGACCGGACCGCCCGCTGCCAAATCTCGGCCGCCTGCTCGAACGCGCCATGCGTGAAGGCGTCATACCCTTCCTGTAGCAGAGATCCATGAGGGAAAGAAGGTTGGGTTTCTGTCTCGTGAGCCGGTGCGGAAGAGAAGACGAGCAAGTGGAGGCATAGGGCAACGATGGCGATACCCATCTGTCCGACCGAGGCACGCCACCCAAGGCGGCGAACGACGCCGACGCAGGTTTGTGCGCAGGTGCATGGAGCCGAGTCGAGGTCATTCATGGCCGTCTTCTCCATTCTCGTTAGAAAGGCTGTGGAAAACTTGGTTGATGCCAATAATATGGCTGTAGTTATCGTACGATGCTGATGCTAGAGCAACTTCAGGATGCTCAAAAAGGCTGTCCAGCAAGGCCGCAGCAAGCGAAACGGCGAAGCGTACGCTTCGGTACGTTGAGTCGCTGAGCGATGCGAGAACGCCGCTGGCGGACTTTTTCAGCATCCTGTTAGAAAGGCTGCAGGACCAGCTGCAGATGGATACCATGATCCTGTAAGTTGCCTTTGGTGATATACGGCGGGTCATTGGCTTCCGAACCCCGCAACCGATACCCCCAATAGATTTCGAAGTAGCCTCGGTTTTTGGGGAGGAAGGCGGTCCGCAGCCCGATCCCGACGCTCATCAAAGTTTCGGGGTCTTCTGTCGCGCCCTTGGCGGCCCACGCCCTCGCATAATCAAAGAACGGGGCGACCTGTATCAAATCCTCCCTGGCTCCGAATAGCCAGCGGGCAATAGGGAAACGCGGCTCGATCGTAAAGAGAAACGCGTTGTCCCGCAACAGGCTGATCTCCCGATAGCCGCGCACGCTGTAGCGTCCGCCGATCGGCATCTGTTCAAGAGGAAACAAGCGATCGTTGGCCAGTTGCAAGTCCATACGACCCAGCAGCTGCGTCCCTGCGTACTGGTCGAATCGGCGCAATCCCTGCAACTGGCCGACCCAGGAAAAGTATCGTCCGTCGGCCACCGGACCGGAATTGGTCGTCGCATCCAGCACGTCCAACCCGACGGAGAAGCGGGAGCGCATCCCGACGATGGCATCCTGTGTCCGATAGGTCCAATCTTGGAGAAACCGCAAGGCGGCCACGTTGGCGACGCCGTTCTGATAGCCTGCGAAGAAATCGAACGGCTGGCCCAGCAGCAGATTTTTGTTGTACAGATACTCGCCCTGCACGCCGAGATTCACCAGATGGCTGAGCGTGCGATACACGGGCTGTTGCAGCGTGACACTGAAGATCTCGGTGTGTCCTTCGATGCCGAGCGCCCGAAAGGGATCGGTGACCACTTCGAAGTCGGAGCGGCGGTAAGCGACAGCCAGACTGGTATCGTAAGCGGTGATCGGGAGGACATACGAGACGTTGATCAACGGCAAGACACCGGTCGTATTATTCATGGGAATCGACTGCCCGTAGGTAAACTGCAGCCGATCTCCGTTGCCCGTCAAACTCTCGTGAGCGAGAGTCGCAAGCCAGCGTTCGGCCCGGACCGCCGGCGATTGATAATTGTTGAACTCAAGCCATGCTTTGAACGGCCGATATTCCAACACCCGCACATTGAGTTCACTTCGACCCGGCGCGACGCCTCGGCGGAGTTCGGCATTGATGCGCTCGACACGCGGATCCTGCTGGAGCAGCTGCAACCGCTCTTGCAGCTGGTAGACATTGATCGGCGGGCCGGCGCCGAGCGCAATCCGGCGACGGTAATAGCCGGGCCACAACCACCGTGCCCCTTCGACGTTGATGTCCGCCAGCGCGCCTTCGATGACGTGGATTCGGACGATCGCATCCATCACAGCTTGATCGGGAATGACGGCGCCCGATGTGACGTAGCCCCGTTGAATGTAGAGGAGCGTCACGGCGGTTCGCAGGCTTTCGAGGTCTTCCGTAGTGACTTCTCGGTTGGTGTACGGTGCGGCGACGGTTTGAAGTTCTTCGGAGCTCACGACCGTATGGCCTTCGAATCGGTATTCCCGCACGAAGACTTTGACGGGTGGAAGGGCCGCTCCTTCGGCGGGTGGTACCGGAGCGACCGGTTCCATCGGTAGGGGCTTCGGCGCAAGCGGCTCTTCTTTGAGCGAGGGGATATCGCGCGAGCGTCCGCCGGGATCCGCAATGGGAGGAAGGAATACTTGCGCCGACGCTGACTGTACCGCCAGGCAGGTGATCATGCCGATCACGGTGCTCCACGGCAACCGCCGCCGACTCACACGCACGGAGGCTCGCTCCAATGCGTGGCGGAGTATTTTGCTCATGACGAACAGGCGGCGTGATCTGAGAAGAGCGTGACCGGCAAAGGTGTTTCCTTCCCCAACAGTCGACGCAGCTGGATCCCTGATATTCCGGGCGGCGGTGTGCCCTGTCGCTGCTCGGAACGTTGAGACATTACAGGCAAGTATGGACCGGCGAGCAAGTCACCAGGTCCGGCAGGGATGCCGTCACGCCCACGTTCGACGAAGCTGCTGGTCGCTCCCTCCGCCAGCCTCGCCGCGCAGGCGGCCCGCAGCAAGGTCTGAACCGCCACTAATGATTCCGGCAACTGCGCGACCACGCTGGACAGGTTGTTGATCGCCGCATTGATTTGCACCGTGCCGCTGACCCCGAGCGTGGAGGAGGCATCCACACTGCTGGACGGATCTGCTAGGAAGAGTCCGGCGGTGATATCGATGGCTCCGCCATCTCCGGCAAAGGCTTTGGCAAAAATCTGACTGTCTTTCAGGACCACGAAATCAGGATCAATCGAGATATTGCCGCCGTTGCTGTCCCCGGCCGCGCCGGCGACGGAGGTGCTCACGTGGCTGTCGATCAATCGGATCATATCCGGCGCGTTGATGGTAATTTGGCCGCCGCTGGCTGCAATCGCTTCGGTCGTGATCGAGCTGTTATCTAATACCACCGTCGATCCACTCTGAAGGGTAATGTTACCCGCATCGCCGGCGGCACCGACCTCGGTCCCCTTGCTGCTGCTGGAGATTTCAGAACGGTTCGCCAGCGTCAGGCTCTCGGCCGTGATTGCAATATCGCCTGCCTGGCCCGTACTGAAGCGCGCCTCCTCGCTTCCACTTTGGCTACGGATTCTGGCGCTGTTCGTCAGATTCACCTTCCCGCCCTGTATCACCACGTCTCCCCCTCTCCCACCGCTTTCGCTGGACGTGCCGGTATCGATGGAACCCTTGTCCATGGTCAATTCATCAGTTGTGATGGTCACCTGAGCGGAGTTCTGGGCGAAAGATCGACTGAATATCTGCCCTTCCGCAGAAATCACGACGGAGTCGGCTGTAACGGTCACCTTTCCCGCCGGCCCCGCTGATGAGGAACTGCCTGCCGCGATCGCGGCTCCATTCGTGATGGTTGCCGTGTCGGCATTCACGGTGATATCGCCTGGCACGCCAGCGGAGGAATCCGTGATGATACGTGTATCGGGGCCGGAGAGCTGCACAGAACTGGCCAGGCTTCCCGGTCCGGCCAGTCCTTGCACCGTCACCATTCCACCGGCTGCAGGGATCAGATTTTCACTGCTGGTGATACTCGAAATAGTTGCACCATCGACCACGCGTAGTTGCCGGACGCTCACTACAATGTTTCCGCCCTGACCGGTCCCACCGGTGGACGAACTGATGCTCGAAGCCCCATTCAAGTCCAGGGAGGCGGCTCTGATGGAAATCCCTCCACCGTTCCCACCTGTTGACGACGCGTCGCTGGTGATGCGACTGCCCCCTGAAAGCACCACGGAGTCGGCCGCGCTGTTCGCTCCTTGGGTTGTTCCCTGAATGGTCACATTCCCGCCCACTCCGGTGACATCCACGAGTCCATCACCGTCCAAATCGGTTCCCGTGTTATTGATGCTGGCGATTCGCGATCCGCCGGAGTCACCACCCAGGAGTTGCAACGTCTTCACATTCAAGAAGAGATCCCCTCCCACCTGACCAAGTTCAGCATTCCTCGTCGCAATAACCGACGAGTTCCCGAGCGTCAGATTATCGGCTGTCAGATGAATGTTCCCCCCGCGGCCCGGCCCGGACGTTTCCGTGATCAGAAATGATCCATCTGCCAGACGAACATGTGAGGCGATGAGCTGTAAGTCGGCGCCAGGATCTGATCCCGAATTCGACGTGCTGAGGGAACTGCCGCCACCGAGTTCTATCGTATTCCCGGGGGCTGGATTTTCTGACGTGGAGAGCCTGGCATCGTTGATGGAGAGAACAAGTTGCCCGCCTTTGATGAAAACCGTGCTTGCCCCATGCACGTCGATACTGGACCCCGACGCAAGGGACACCGAACCGTATGAGGTAAACGAAGTCCCATCCGTATTGGGAAGCGAACCGAGCGTCGTGGCATCGAATTCGCCTGGCGACGCGGCCGTCGCCAGCTTGATGTTGCCGGTTGGTGCTGAGAGTTGTGCCCCGCTTTCGATGACGACCTTTTCTCCGATCAACGAAATCGATTGGCCGGAAGGAACGGTCAGATTGCTTCCCTGCACTGTGATCGTGGCATTGGGATCGGGCGCCGTGAGAAATCCATATCCAGCAGGGGAGGTGGAGAGAAATTCAAAGGCGGACGAGTTGATGGTCAGGATGCTGGTCGCCAAGCCGTCATTGGCGGGGTTGGCATAAAAATATGCGCCGCTAAAAAGACCGTCGAGTAATCGTATGTACTGCGCTGTCGTAAAACTGACCGATCCTCCCACGCTGAGCGACGCCCCAGGCCCTAAGACGATGCCCGAGGGATTCATCAAAAATAAATTGGCGCTGCCGAACCCGGTGGTTTGAATCGTGCCATCGATGTTTGAGATGGTGCCGCCCGTGACACGACCGAGGATGTTCGACGTTGGAAGACCCGTATTGTTGGAAAAGTTGGCGATATCCCCTCCGCCCACACTGAAGTTGCCAAAACTGTGGAAGAGGTTGGGGCCGTTGTCTGGTCTGGTGCCCCCCGTGATATTGAACGAATTGCCGACGTGATTAACCTGCGTATTTAGACCGGAGGAGGTAATGTTCGTGGTCACCTGTGCGTCACCGACTGATGGTGACAACGAAATCAGTTCCATGATGAGGAGGCACGCCCACAGAACAGCCTGCTTCTTGGACGTAGGAGTTTGCAACGGCGTCTTGCGTGCATCCATATTCTCCTCCCGTTCGTGGCAAAGGGAGCAGCCATCGCTGCTCCCCGCTGCGCTGTGAAAAACCGACGCGTGTCCGTACCTGATAAGGCCCACAGCGTTGTATACCGACTCTCACTATGATTGTGCCACGGCCCTACGATGGAACCGCAGCCCCCTAATCAATCACTGGCGGCACGCAAAGACCTGCAGTACCTTCAGTAACATAGCCGTCAGTTGTCCCATTTGCTCCATCAGTGTTTAGGTCATTCCAGCCCCATCCCCAGCGATGGTCCAGGGTCAAGTGGTTCTCGTTCCCACCGAGGTTGTTCGGCTCATTGGCCGGACCCGTGGAGGTCGATCCCCAGTTCGCAAACATGTCAGTCACCGGACCGTCGTTCCAAAACGTGCCTTCCTCGTTAATCCACTGCCAATTCCCGCCCGGCTCACTAAACTCACCTACTTGTCTCCCTCCAATCCAGTAGTCTCGGTTGGGTTCAGTTATGCTGCTGGGGTCAGGTAACAGGCCCTCGATGATCGCCTGTTCGGTCGCCGACGTGATGGTGGCCAAGTCGCAGTCTGTCCGTATACCTTTGGCCGCAGCTCTTGCCTGTTCCCAAGTTAAGCCGGGGTGATCGATCACAGCGTAATAATGAAGCGGTGCGGGAACTCCGGGGGAAGAGTTGTCCGATATGATAACTAACCCATCGGCGGCCTGCTCCAACGCTGCATGAAAAGTAACAACATTCGCTCCCGGACAGTTTGGATCTGAAGGGAGGGTCGTTGTCGTAAGAATAATCCTTTCCAAATAGCTTATTAAATCGACTATGTATTCGCGTAAATCTGGTTTGCGGATGTGGGGGAGAAGAACTTTAAAAACACTAACCGCGAACTTTAGAAATTTGACCTGTTTGAGTTCCTCTGCGCTGAACGTTAGGCTGCACGATGCGCCAAATACATCGAGTGGCCCGGACAGTACTTTCAGTGTGTCAGGGCCACTGATCGTGGCCACCAATTTTTGCGTGACGGTCGGTCTGCATGCTCCCGTTGCGCTGGCACTACTGCAGTTAAATTGCGGATAGCTTGGGTCTTCCATTCCCATGTCGAGGTTGTTGAGACCGCCCCAGTTGATGTCGGCCGTGGCAGCGGGCCAGCGATTGTAAAAGTCAGCGGGCTGCGATTTTTGGTACCACTTGTACTCAAAATGTTTACGCTCGTCGAGCCACTAAAGATTCCCGTCCCCGTTAAGGTTACTTTATTGTTGACTGGGTCGGACCCGCTGTTCGCATTGAACTCGCCGGCACTCCTCAGAGCCCATGTAGTAAGCCCGGCATTAGCCGTATTGATGGTGGCACCCGTGGGGCCGTCAGTGGTGGCGTTAAATGTATGCTTTACCGTTAATGTCAGAGTATGTACTTCGGTGTTCGGCCAGGAGCCTACGGGGACCAATTTGAACCCGGTGGGCGACATCTTATCCAGGCCATTCTTGTCGGCGATCCGCACTCTCGGCGTACCGTTCGGATCGAGCCTGTACTGTCTACCATTGGTGCCGGTGACCACTTGACCGGTAGGAATGGTGTAGCAGTAGTTATAGCCTGTGACACATGTCGATGATAATGTTGTATTGATCGTCACCACGGTCCCGCTATCCAACTGAAGCGTGATCGTCGGTGGACTCGACGCCGGTGCGGCTTCAGAAGACAGCGGAGCGACCACAGCTCCCAGCACTCCGACGATCAGTAGACTTCGCATGAATCCCACCCACCGGAGATAGTTCATAGGGACCTCCCAGGTTAGAAGACTCGTTTCGCGGAAGCCATCATGATTCTTGCAACTGCCGCTCGCCTCTAGATTCAGTTGCTATATGGAGCATCATTGGCCGCCAATAAAAGGAAGGAATGCGAATAAATACCAGTATAATCTTATGCGAGTAAGGGCGGCTTTTCCCATGCTTTGAAACATTTGTCAACTTTATTATTGGGGGCCGGCGTATTTTGATTCATCCTTACCCTTCGGTAGACCTTGATAGGCAACATGCCTGCGCGAAGGCATTTGTGAGAGCTTAACGTTCAGCAAGTTGCGAGCCGCAATTGAATGAACGGGTTTTGCCATAATTTCAATGAGGTGCAATCGTTGTACGATCTGCTGAACCGACTTGTGCTCAAACAGATCCAGAATCCTTTTGGATACTCTGGATCTTTTAGGATTCACTTAAGGTTTAAAAACACGCATTTAGGATCAGCTTAACTTCTGCTACTTAACTATTCGGTATAATATTTACAAGGATACCTCCTTCATATTCCCCTGTGCGTGTGCATGCTCTCATCACGCCGCACAAGGTTTGGGGAAAGACTTCCAAGCTCCGCAAAAACTGGTATTGAGCGGGATGACTTGTGCAGCCTTGCCCAGGGAGAGCCGACCGGTTAATGACAAGGAAAGCTCAGTATGGTAGGGTAGCCTCCCGGCTGGGGTATGTCGTTGATGTGAAATCCTGCCCGGCATGAATCTGTCTTCCGGTAGCCGACTAAAAGACAAAGCATCCCTACATGCAAATTCGAGTGTTAGGTTGCCACGGGGCTGATTGTCTCGTGGATGCGACGGACAGGCTAGTTCGTCAGGAGAGTTGCGGGTTTCTTATCGATGACTCCGTGCTCCTGGATGCAGGAACGATCGGAGCGCGGCTGACCTTAGAGGAACAGCGACGTATCCGTTTTGTCCTCCTTAGCCACCTTCATTTTGATCACATAAAGGGCCTTCCGCTGTTGGTCGACAATCTGGCAGAGGACTTCGTTGCTCCCGTCATCGTGGCGGCGACTGAACCGGTGATTCAAGGGTTGATCGAGCATGTGTTTAACGACAAGGTCTATCCGAATTTTTTCAAGCTGCCGGATCGGGAACACCCGGTCTTACGAACGCAAGTCCTCCACCCCGGAAAACCGGTCACGCTGGGCCATCTTGAGGTGATCCCCGTTCCGGTCAACCATACAGTTCCCACCGTTGGATATATCGTGAAGGATAAGGGAGCGGCGTTGCTCTATAGCGGGGATACCTATCAAACGGAGGAAATTTGGAGCCTGGGCCGCACGATCCCGGAACTCAAGGCCGTCTTTCTGGAATTATCCTTTCCTGATGAACTGGAGAAGTTGGCGAAAAAGTCCAAACACCTCACCCCCTCGCTGTTCCTCAAAGAGTTTCAAAAACTCAACCGTCCCGACGTGTCGCTCTATGCCTATCACATGAAGCCTGCGTATCGTAACCAGATTGAAGAGCAAATCAGCAAGCTTGGTATCGAGCGGGTGGCGTTTCTTGAGGAAGATCAGATTATTACGGTGTAGTCGTACGCTGCGATGTGATTTTCAACCGAACGGGCCGCTAACATGCCGATCTGCTATCCCGTCAGGTGGCTGACCAGCCAGTCCGCGATGATATTCGTCATCCGGTTGAAATCCCCGCCCTTTGTGAACTGATGGTCGGCACCGGGCAACAATTCAAGGTGTTTTTTGACCCGCAATGCTTCAAAAAGCTGTCGGCTTTGATGCAGCGGGACGTGTTCATCGCAGTCGCCCTGCACGATGACGGTCGGTGCCGTGATGGATCGGACGGGGGCATAAGCGATCTGCCGGAGACAATCTTCATAAAAGGCATAACGAAGCCGCACTCTATCGGAACCGCCCAAGATATCGGGGATCGTATCGGTCATTTTCCATTGCTCCATTCCTCCATCTCCGAACTCCAGCCGTAGCTCTTCCGCGAAATCCACCACGGGGCATTTGAGGGCGAGGCATGCCAGGTCCGTCCGTTGCGAAGCAGTCAGAATAGAAACCAGACCGCCGAAACTGGATCCCATCAGGCCGATGCGCCGATACCCGCGATCTCTCATGACGTCGACCGCCTTATGGGCCTGTTCAACCGCCAGGCTGACGGTGATCCGATCGAACGGGCCTTCGCTTTCCCCCTGGCCGAAGAAGTCGAAGCGAAACGTGGCGATGCCTTGTTCGACCAGCATGCGGGTCAGCGCATTGTTCGTCGAGCTGGTCTTTGATGAAAGAAACCCGTGGCACAGGATGGAGATCCTATCCGTCCCTGCGTCGGGAACGGTCAAGATGGTGGCGACTCGATGGCCATGAGGATCGAGAAATGAAAATCGTTCTTCCACGGGAGGGATTGTATCAGAGTCTGATCTCAGTTCGTGAGACAGGTGGTCAAGCCGTGAGCTTGAGTTCATCGGTGGAGGTCTGTTCAGTCCGGAGTCGATCCGGTTTCCTGGTGATAATGGAAGCCAGTTTGACTGAAAAGAGGACCACGCCGGTCAGGACAAGGCCGAAACACGTCCACATCGCGATGCGGACGGAGAGTGAGGTCAGTGGAACATTCCAGGTGAGTGCCGCCAGGATGCCAAGCCCCATGGTGCCCAGGCTGAGAGTGGAGATTTGTATCGTTCTTCCACGGTCCATGATGCGGGTGAGTTGCTCGAGATAGGGCCCGCGTTTCTTAGAGTGCATGCTCCGGCTCCTCGCGAGGGTGATGGGAACGAGATGGGACAAGAGGCCCATGATGACGCTCATGACGAAGCCGATGAACGTCATGTGTGTGTAAGCGGCGAGGTGGAGTCTGCCGTACGTCAAGACCGGGGGGCTGGACAAATGATTGGCTGCGACAGCCACGCCCAGGAGGACTGTCAACATCAGGAAGAAGGCTCCAATGAGGAGATGGTCTGATGCCGCGCTGCCGCTGTGATCGGAAGACAGCCAGGTTTTGAACAGGTTAACCGTCAGGAGCGCGATGCCGACAAAGAGAATCACCCCGGCCGTCAGTTCCGTCACAATGGATGAACGAAGAAATCCACCGATCAACACGGCCACCCCGATCGGTATCAATGTCATCGCCAGCCGCATCAATTTCGGGTTCACGAACGGACGGCTCCAGACGGTCGGCAAGAGGTGGTGCATCATCCCGATGAGGCCCAAGACCGCAAAGCCGAGCACGACGAGGTGAATGTGCGCGAGACGCACGTAGCCGTAGGATGCCGAGAGGAAGCCCAGCGCCATGATTTCTCCGAAGGCCGAACCACCGATAAGGCACAAAAGTGAGAGGGCGTAATACCAATGTTCTTTGATTGAGACCCTCCAGCCCCGCCTTGCACGCACCCAAATCGTGTAGATGACGGAGACAAACGCGGCGATCACCACGAAGCCGGCCACGCCCACGACCACAGGCCGATGCAGCCCGAACCCCACGAGCATTCCCATCACTCCCCCGTTCAACGCCCAGAAGGAGAAGGAGTGAGAGTCTGCATGGTTTCGGTCTGCCGAACCGGGCGGAAGGATAATCAACAAAAATCCGCCGAGAATGATCTGGGCGACACCCCCGACCAGGACTGCATGGACATGGATCGCCCGTACCCACGACGGCAACGGGGTGCCGTGGATCAGACCGACCAGGGCCGCCAGGCCCAGAATCGACGCCAATGCCAGCCAGCTGAAACCCATGACGCAAAACGTGAGAGGGGAAATGGTGCGTGCCCACATCGGTATGAATTATCGCTCCAGAAAATAAAAATGGTCCGTTGGCCCTTGACCGTGGCCGATCGCGAGCCCATGGCGAATCGCTTCCGTGACGTAGGACTTGGCGGCTTGCGCGGAATCCAAGACGGATCGCCCTCGCGCCAGATGAGCGGCCAATGCCGAGGCGAACGTACAGCCGGTGCCGTGAGTATGGCGGGTCTCGATGAACTCTCCCTTCAAAACATTAAAAAATCGTCCGTCATAGAGCAGATCAGTGGCCCGCTCATTGAGCAGATGTCCGCCTTTGATCAGGACATGTTTGCATCCGAAGCCGTGAATCACTTTGGCCGCTCGTCGGGCATCGGCTAATGAAGAAATTGCAATCCCCGACAGCTGCTGAGCCTCGTGCACGTTCGGTGTCACGACCAAGGCCAGAGGAAGCAACCTCGTCTTGACGGTTTCCACGGCGTCCGGCCGCAAGAGAGAATGGCCGCTCTTGGAGATCATCACCGGATCCACGACCACGTTGACGACCTTTTGAGGCGTCAGCATGTTCACGACCACGTCCACGACGGCCGAAGAAGACAACATCCCGGTCTTCACGGCGGCCACGTCGAAATCATCGAAGACCGCGTCGATTTGCGACGCGATGATCGACGAGGGCAACTCGAAGACATCCGTCACTTCCTCGGTATTCTGAGCCGTGATGGCCGTGATCACGGACATCGCGAACACTCCGTTGGCGGACATGGCTTTGATATCGGCTTGAATTCCCGCACCTCCACCGGAATCCGACCCGGCAATGGTCAATACCTGCTTCACGGCACTCGACATACGTGGCCCTTTCTATGACGCCGCTTATAGGAAATTACTCATAACCAGGGCCTGCCCACGATGGCGTCGGATATGAGAATGGTGACAGGAACCGCAGGCACGACCGATACGAACTGTACACATGAATTGATGTCATTATACTCAGGGCGGACGTGGTGTCTAGTTGGCCGTTAAAAATGGTGGGGTGAAGCGGCATGTTGGAGAATCTGAACGGCTTGGACATTGGACAACTGTGGATCCGATATCGAGCGGCTCGTGATATTCGCCTTCTTGATTGAATGATCTCCAAGGTGGATAATCCCTCTGGTGGAGGCTTCGTTCATGCCTGTATCAAGATCGATGTTTGCAGGCAGTATCATCGTGTTGATGATTGGATTGCTGATTTTCCATTTCCCTACTGAAGTTGCGAAATCTTTCCTATCGCTGTTTCCCCACCAACTATCAACACCGTTCGAGGTGGAAGCCCTCATGTCGGGGACACGCGAAAACGTCACAACCATCTCACCGCAGTCAGCTGATGAACCGGCGTGGAGGCCCTTAATCACTCGGGTCTTCGGCATGGCGCTGATCGGACTGCCCATTTGGTACCTTCTACAACGGCGAGAACGCGAAGAGGAGCTCCAGCGGCTCGACGAAGGCTGGGCTGCGCGCCTCCATGCACGAAGCGAAGAACTGATGGCCGTCAATAACGCGCTCGTCAGCGAGGTATCGAAACGAATGGACACCGAACAATCGCTCGAAGCGAACCGACGGGACCTTCGACTGCTTGCCTCCCAGCTTCTGCGCCTTCAGGAGGAGGAGAGACGGCGGATTTCGCGCGATCTGCATGACGATATCAATCAACGCCTGGCGCTCTTGTCCATCGACATCGAAATGTTGGAACAGCAGCTCTCGAATGCTCCAGCCGGTACCGTCAGAACGGTGCACGCTATTCAGGATCGTCTTGTTCAACTTTCCGAAGATGTTCGCCGCTTGGCCCACCAGTTTCACCCATCCGTCCTTGATGATCTGGGTTTATCCATCGCGCTTCGCCGTCTCGTCGATGACTTTCAGGCCCGCACCGGTATCGACGCCCGGTTCACAGGAAAGGACATACCACAACACTTGGCGCAAGGCCTCGTCACCTGCTTGTACCGCGTCGCACAAGAAGGCTTGGCGAATATTTCTCGTCATGCCAAGGCAAAGAACGTCCGCGTCGACCTTCGGCGAGTGGAAAACGGCCTTCAGCTTATGGTGAGCGACGATGGAGTGGGATTCGAGGTCAATCGTGACGGCGGCCGGCGAGGAAGCCTCGGTTTGTTGAGCATGAAAGAACGCGTCTCCTTGGTTGCCGGGTCCTTCGATATACAGTCGACCCCGGGGCAGGGAACACGTATCCGTGCCTGGGTGCCGTTCAAACAGGAGCGTGCATGAGCAAGCCCCGCGTACTCTTGGCGGACGACCATGCGTTAGTGCTGGAAGGGTTCAAAAAGCTGCTGGAAGAATATTGTCAGGTCGTAGGCTCCGCGGAGGACGGTCGGGCTTTGCTGGATGCGGCGAAACGATTGCGGCCGGACATCGTAGTCTTAGATATTTCGATGCCCAGACTGAACGGCCTTGATGCGGCCCGTCGTTTGCGAAAGATGCTCCCTCAGGCGCGTTTGATTTTTGTGACTGTCCATGCAGATCAGGACTATGTCAATCAAGCCTTCAAGGCCGGGGCATCCGCCTACCTGCTGAAACGGTCGGCGGGGTCTGAGCTGTTACAGGCCATTGATGCGGTGATGAAGGGCAACTACTACGTCACCTCATTGATTGCAAAAAATCTTGTCCAATCAGTGATCTCTGATACCGAGCCGGACACCGGCGGCCAGGGGGGGCGTCTGCCGATGCGCCAGCGAGAGATCTTACAGCTGGTGGCCGAGGGACTGACTCTCAAAGAAATCGCTTCAACGCTTGGTTTATCCCCCAAGACGGTCGAATATCATAAGTCGAAGTTGATGGAGCAGCTGGGTCTCCATACGACGGCTGAACTGACCAAATACGCCCTCGCCCACGGCCTCACTTCTTCATCCGAATAACCGACGAATAACCGATTTCATTTCCTGCTTCCCTTGCCGTTCCCATCCAATGGAATTTCCTTACATCCTTTAGGCAAGTGCCTTATGGCACACGGAGCAGTGCTTTGCTAAATCTTAGACGGGTTGGCCGCTCTTTCGACGAAAGGAGGCATTGTTCACGGCGGTGAGGGGGTTTAGGGAAGGAGCATTGTCCGAAAAAGGAGGTCTAAGCATGGCATCATCTCAGACAACAAATGATCGAGGGTATGACATCTCGCAGTGGTACGATTCGAAGCCGGTGAAGATCGGCT
>CAYXKP010000070.1:0-22144 GCA_964465695.1 uncultured Nitrospira sp. | reverse complement strand
GCCCAGATCCGCAGGGGACCGCTCCGTCCACTCAGGAACCAGAAGCGCGAGGCGATCCAACATGATCTGTCGAAAACTCGCATAATCTTTGGCCAGATAGTTGATATCGGGTTGCGGCAAGGGATTCGCCGGACAGAGATCTTCTGCCCGGCAATCGAGATCGCTCGGGCAGGCCACCTTGAAGGAAAACAGCAGAGTCGCGAGTTGCGGATCGAAGCCGGCCGGCGGGCCGGACTCCCCCGGCCCCGCCACCAACTGCAACCTATATCGGGAAAAGTCTCCTGGTCCATCGACCACGACCGTCAATACGTTGCGGTCGGCCGACACCCGCACGACGCGAATCTCCGTGATCCGTACGCCTCCGCTGATACGGACGTTTGCCGGGGTCAACGTCGGGGCGGAAGGCACACCGTTGGGTTGACCCGGCAGGGGATGAATGAAGCGCACGTGGAGCGTGGTCTGCTCCGGTGTAGCCACTTCCATGAAATCCATCCCGTTCAAAACCGGTTTGCCGTCGTTTCCGACCTTCGTCCGGACAAGCGTTCGACGAAGATTTACCTCACTGTGAATGTGCGTCACCGGGCTCATAGTGTTCTCACCAGCTCGACCGTTTTGCGCTCCTGGGTGAGCCTGAGGACATACTGCACGGTCACGAGGAGGGCCGCTTCATCACGTCGCACCTCCACCCCCTCCACCGTCACGATATCCCCCAGCCACTGCTGCAGGGCCCCATGGATGCTCACCTTCGTGGCCGCAGCCAACGCATCGCTATTGGGAGCAAACACCAGTTGCATCAATCCACTGCCGAACGTCGGACGATTGACCCGCTCCCCGGGGGCCGTGAACAAAACTTGCTCGATCAGATCGCGCACATGGTCCGCCTCGCCGGTCATCGCCGTGCGTCCGCTGCCGTCAAAGTGAAAGGGGTAATCCAATGCCATGATCGTTACATCCCCGTGACCCGTGTTTGCGTGGACGCGATCAGCAACGGCGTCCCGTTCGGCGCGCACAGGGATTGACTGTCGAACAGGATAACCGGAACTCCTCCCGCCAAGATTCGAGTGGAAGCCGTCAGCCACTGTCCCATGACGCAAGGCGTCGGGGTGGGCCCCGTCATAAACGGACATCCGGCAATCGCATAGGGGCCGGCCTGTGTCGCCACCGGCTGGCCTCCGACCAGCACGCGCGGATTCGGGGAAGTCGGCATGGCTTGTCCGCCATGCGAACAGAGGACGGTGGCCCCGAGATGAACGACAAAGCCCGGCATTGATCCGCTCCTTTCTTTGTTCTTTCGCTATTCCGACCGCATCACGCGATTCCACTCACTCACAAAATGGTGAGTGCCCCGTTATTGATGATGACCGGTGTACCGGTAATCGTGATCGCCGGGCCGTTCATCATTATGGAAGCGCCTTTGCCGTTGGCGATCGTGACGCCGACATCATTCATCAGAATCATGGCCCCGGTCGTGGTCTTCAGCATGATGCCTCCCGTCGGTCCCGGCACGTCGCTCAGCAACAGCGTATTCTGTCCCGTTGTCTGAACCACGATGTTCTGTCCCGGCGGAGGTGGCGGGGGCGCCAGAGCTAACGCGGGCACTTCCGCCGCGATTCCCCAAAAACACCCGACCCAGATGGGATAGTCCGGCTCGCCCTGTTCGAATTCGACCCACACGCCCGCCCCGATTTGCGGCAGCACGAACATTCCCTGCTGTTTTCCGGCGATCGGCACGCAAGGCATGGCCCAGCTGGAAACCGACAGGCCCAACACGTCGGGCACCATGACTTGGATGCGGCCGAGTTGCATGGGATCGAGGTTGTTCACCACTGTCCCGCGATACTTGCCGTAAAACTTTTCGCCCGCATCTCCTTGCCGGGCATCAACCGCCCTGTCGAGTTCATTCATACCGGCACCTCCGGAAGCGTTGAGAGCAGGCCGTTCCTCGACAGCGAAAAATTCTGTTTGTACTCGCCGCGCTTAATCTGGTGCGTCACGCTGGTGACATAATGCAATCCGTCGAACGCCGACCCCGCCCCTCGCACGCCGACCAGTTTCCTTGCCCTGAGCACCCGTCCGTAACGCTGGACGTCCAAGCTCCCCGTTCCTTTGACGGCCTCGGACGATTTCGCCGCTTTCGCCACCCCGATCAGCAGGGCTTCGCCAGGGGAATACTTGGCCATGCCGCGAACGGGGTTGGTCTGTATCGGAATGGGCGGTATCAACCCGAGCGGTGGATTCAGAGGGGTGATATCCAGCACCGGAATGGGAATGATCGCCTTCGTTTCCTTGTTATGGAGATAGATGATGGGCAGCGTCCGCTGCTCGGTGTCGAACGTAAAGCTCAGGGATTCGATGTTCGTGTGCGCATCCATGTTGATATTCAGCGCCGGTTGGGGCACGCCGACCTTGATCTCCGGCCCCCAGTAGGCCACGCTCGTCCCAACCGCCAGTCCCGGCTCAAGGTAGAAGACATAGCCGACGCGTTTCGCCAGCCATCGAATGTAGTTCAGATCGGTTCCCCGCTGGTTCGGTATCCGTTCAACGGGAATCGGCACGTCGATCAGGATGCTGGGGATGACCAACGGAATGACGCCGAAGGCCAGGTATTTGGCCAGCATCAATGCCACCCGCGCTTCCGCCGGCATCGCCGGATAAGGAATATTGAATTCCAGATAATCCATGACCGCCGTGAGATCCTTGCCTTTCACGATCAGGGTGGCGTGTGCTGCGTCCGTTCCAGGTTTGATTTCATGCTGTGTCATCACCCCGTCCATCAAGACCTCCGTCGTCCCGTTGATGACGACGGCAATGACGACTCGGATCAACGGAATGGGTGAGCCGGCGGACAGGAGAAAAATCGTATGCAACGGAGAGCTTGTGCTCAGCATGAATGTAAGTTCAAACCCGTTCATCTTCTCGTCGGTGCTGGAAATCACCTGCACGCTGACGAGGGCATCCAGCACCTCTTGAGACACCGGTATCGGCACGGCCGGCCCGATCAACAAACTGACGTGGACTCCCTTAAGCACCGGTTACTCCTCGTACCCCTTCGGGAAGCGTGATCCGGATCCGTCTGCCCACTTCTTCCGTCAACTCCCCCGGCCGCATGACCACGTTCGCGTCGCATAGGCGCCAAAACAATTCAGAATCGCCGAAATACCGCGCTGCCAGGTGATCGAGCCGCTCGCCCTGCACCAGCGTATGTTCTTGCAGCACCGTCAATCGCTCAGGAGGTGGAATAAACCGTCGCCGCACATAGCTCACCGTGGTTCCATCCGGCCTGGCATGCACGGCCGTGGGCACGCCGTGATAGCGACTATTGGGCGGAAAGAGGACGATGTTCAGCGGAGTTGCCTGCAACAACAATTGCAAAGGATCCGTCGTCATGGGATGGCTCCTATACCGAGGACATTCAACGATCCGCCTTGGTTCTGAGCGGCGAGCCGTTCCTTCACCTGGAGGTAACTCATGAAGAGCGTGCCCGCTTTGTGGGTGAAACCGACATCATCGACCGTCAGCACGCGCATGCCCAAACTGACTTTGGCTCGAATGGGGTTCAAATCCGGATCGAACGCCTCTTCGGTCACGCTGAACTCCGTCAGCCTCACCGGTACGACTCTCGTCTTGCTCCAGACAAAGAGCGTCAAAGGGGTTTCCATCGGAGTGATCTCGAGCTTGCCGGCTTGAGCCAGACGGTTATTGGCCAGCAATTGACCGCTGGTCGGGTACACGATCGTTTCTAGCGCAGCCAGCTGCGGATGAATCCCGACTGAAGTCGCCTTGGCCTCGGCAAACTCCAATTGATCGGTGGCGTCGAGTTCCGCTTCCACCTTGATCGTCTCGACCGGAGGTCCTTTCAGCCGCAGCGCCTCCGACCGATCACCGCCTTCGCCGACTCCTTTGATCTGAAACGATCGGCTCAGTGAGTCGGGGTTGTATTGCAGCGCCACGATGCGCTGCACCATGGCCGTCTCGGGATCGATCAAGACCAGACCACCCTTGAGAAGTTTGGGAGAGTTGGGGAATGTCGTCATGACATCCCCTGAATACCTTTGCTATTGCCTATTGAGTCCTTCCGTTTTTTTAACCTTCGCCTCATGTCATGTCTCCGATCAACCCCGATTCGGACCATCACACCAATTGCTAATCGAGTGGAAGGCCGCACGCTGCGCTTTGCGTCGAGCTTCATACGGAGGAACCGAAGTGCTTTAAGGAATCTCCACTACTTTTCCGTAGATCTTTTGCAAAACCACACCACCTTGGACGACATAATCAACATCGTTCGGCGCGGAAGTCAGTTTCGTCGGTCTAAGCAACATCACTTCGTCACCGGCCTTATAGCCGCCTCCGACTTTCACACCGTTGTCTCTCAGCCAGCTGTTGAGAACGGTGCCGTTCACGTCACGCCCTCCGGTCGGCAACGGCTCGCTTTTCAGCCATTGGGAAATGTTCGTGTTGAGGTCCGCTTGTGAGGTTCCGGGTTCACCGGCTCGTCCTCCTTTAGGCTTGATCATCCATTCGAACGGAGGCTTTTCCGCAATCGGAAGCTTGGTCTGCGGGTTGATCCTTTGGACCAATGCCACGCCATGGAATTGAGCCGGATCACCAGCCGCCGGGCCCCCTGTTCCGGCCGGACCGCCTCCACCCGTCCTAACGTACCAGCCCTGCGCACCTTCGGGTCCCTCGACAATCCCAAGTCTTCGCTGTTGGTAAACATAACGACCCCAATCCTTGCGTGAGAACATGGACATTCGTACAGTATCTCCGGCCCTGGGCTCGGTAGCATGCGGCATGTTTTGCGCCGTCGCCGAAGGGCGCATCCCGAATGCCGGCGGGCGTCCCAGGCCCCAAGATGCGCCTATTTGCGGAATTGTCATTGCTTTCTGAATGTATTCTGCTTCCTCCAGCAATTGCTTGTTGGTCCGATTCCGGTACTCCCGGACCCACATAAATACAGCATCCCTCGGAACGACGTCGTCCTTTCTCGCGACGACTCTCATATACCGTTCAATATCGAGAAGTCTTAAGGGGCCCGGTTTGTTTTGGTCCGCGAACCATGATACGCAGGGTTCTTCGCCGCGAGCTCTCGCTCGGATTTTTTGAATCGTGCCGAGTTCGTGCTTCTTGCACCAGTCCAGTCTTTGTTGGTCGACGGCCCGAAGCCATTGTTCATAGAGTCTCTTAACTAGCCCGAGGATGTGCTCTTTGACGTCACCGGGAGCCTGCCCTTGGTTGCGGAGTTCAAACCACTGCAAGAGAAGATCTTGGGCGAGATCGCGTTCTTCCTTCGTCCACCCCTTGGTTTCTACGTCGAGCGATTCAAGCTGATGTCGCTGATACCATGGCAATTTTGGAAGAAGCTTCCGCCGTCGTAACTGGGCAAGGAAATCCTGACGAGCTTCTTCACGCCAAGGCGCGTTGGGGGCACGTTCCTTCACAATCTGTTCGATAGTCTCCAAATCCCAATACTCGTTCTCTTCCAATCCCTCATCGAGATAGCGCTGGAGCCGACTGATGTAGGCTTCCTTGAGTTGGTGATCTCTAACCTTGCTGAAAAAACGGGTCGTGTGTCGGCGTCGGCGAGCCTGCTTCTCATCTTGCGCTTCGGCGACGAACAATGTCTCGATTTCTTCAGTGACCTCCACGAGGACGGGTTTGATTTCCGCTATATACGCCAACTTCGCATCGGCTTCGAAAAAACCCAGCTTTGCGTTGACGTCTTGCCTGTCCTCAGCGGTGAGCTTGCCGAGTTTCCGGATTCGAGAGGCATCCTGCTTTCCCACCGATCGAGCATAGCGGCGCCACGTGCGTTTATGCTTATCGTGCATAAACGTCCGTTTCTCGGGCTCGGCCGGGGGGGATGGCTGACGCTGCACGGCATGGGCGACGCCTCCTCCTTGGACAACAGGCGACGAAAGAGTGACCTCACCACGCTCATTGTTGTTGTGACCTGCGCGCATCGCCTCAGCCCCTGACTGCTGCACCACATGCGTGAGTTCATGAGCCAGCAACCGCCGCCCATCCTGCGAGGCAGGGGAGAATTTTCCCGCACCGAATACAATGTTGGACCCCACCGTAAAAGCATGCGCGTTCACGGCGCGCGCCGATTGCTCGGCCTGTCCGCCGGCATGCACCCGCACTCGACTGAAATCATGGCCGAATCGCGGCTCAAAGAAGGCGCGTGTGGCGGGATCCAATGGCCGGCCCGGCGAATTCAACACCTCGTGCACGATCGGAGGTGCAATCATGGGAGCCCGTGCGGCGGACATAGCCGCTCGCTGAGCGACGGCTGGTGGACCCGATGACCCACTCGGTTTCGCGCTCTGGCACTTCTTCACCGTCAACACCAAGTCCCCCTCGGGACAGGAGTACTCATAGAAGCACAGCGGCATGCCCGGCGGCGGATGCTCCGTTGTGATCGGCCCCGGACCGGTGCCGACAACGATATCCGTTTCACGCACGATCACGCGCAGCACCAGCCCATCGCTGAAATGGACGTAACAGCCATAGTTTCCGTTGGCAATCGGCGGCTCACAGTCGATCCGTTTCACGGTGGCTTGTGAGGAAGGGGTCAGATGATTGCGTGCGTAAAATTCCCCGGCGCGTTTGCTGATGCTCTGCGGGTCACCACGCCAGCTCGGACAACGGCTGCCTTCTTCCTTTGGTTTATCGCCCTCGGCCGACGCGGTGCCGACGCCCTCTTCCGCACGTTGCAGAATGGGCATTCTTCCCACCGCATCCTCACCGGTATGGATTGATTGTCTCAGCGGTCCGCTAGCGTCACCGTCTGTCATCCGCATCACCTGCTCCGCCACACGATCGGCTTCCTGCTCGTACTGATCGCCGGGCTCGCTGATCTGCAGTTTGGCTTGTATGGGCCCTCCCAGTAATTTCTTCTTCTGACAATCCTGGCAGACACCGGCGATCCCCGACGATCCGCCGCAGGCGCATTGACGCTGAATCCCTAATGAAGGCGTTACGCGCGTGATCGACAAGGGGGTCTCAACCGCCGTTTGTGTGGCTGCCGCTCGAGCGCTCATTTCGGCAGACTCCCGTAGATCGCACGGGCGACCTGCTCTCCCGTGGAGTGGGCACGGCCCGACCGACGCATGTGCACCTTGCCGGCATCGAGGGACTCCACATTCATCGATTCCGACCCATGCCAGCGTGCCAGATCCGTTGCAATCAGGTGTGCCAAAGTTTCTCTCAACGAATCAGCGATCTCTTTACCTTGAGACTGTGTGAACCCGGTTAGAACCAACTCGTCGATCTTCACCTGAACCTGTTGAGCGGTGTTTACGGGGGCTATAGAACCAGAGATATCCATAGTGTTCCTCCCACCCCACAGCCTCTGCGATTCGATATAGTCACGAACGTTCATGACACCCACCGCGCGATTTCCGCTTCGGTCAGCGGCTTCTCCAACTTGGCGTATTCGCTCCGTGCTGCCTGCAAGAGGTGGCGCATAGCGACGGGTACTCCTTCATCCGCCGCAAGAAAGGCGGCATTCATGGCGATATTCCGGATATGTCCGCCCGCCACGTTGAGTCGGGCCAGCCGTTCCCAATCGAGTCTCTCCGTCGGCACCGCCTTGGGGAAGATACGCCGCCAGATTTCCGCGCGTTGCGTGGAGTCCGGGAAAGGAAACTGCACGACGAACCGGATGCGGCGCAGGAACGCTTGATCCAGCGCCGCTTTCATGTTGGTGGTCAAGATCGCCAGCCCTCGATAGGCTTCCATCCGTTGCAAAAGGTAACTCACCTCGACGTTGGCATAACGATCGTGACTGTCCTTCACCTCACTGCGCTTGCCGAAGAGAGCATCGGCCTCGTCGAACAACAGAATGGCCGCTCCGCCTTCGGCCGCATCGAATACCTTGCGCAGGTTCTTCTCCGTTTCCCCGATGTACTTGCTGACCACCTGACTGAGGTCGATGCGATAGAGGTCGAGCCGAAGGGTGTGCGCCAATACTTCCGCGGCCATGGTCTTGCCGGTTCCGCTTGCGCCTGCGAAGACGGCGCTGATTCCTAGCCCGCGCGATCCCTTCGCGGCAAATCCCCACCTCTCGTACACGTGGTGGCGGTGTCTCACATGCATCATGATTTCGCGCAAGGTCTGCCGTTGAGGTTCCGGAAGCACCAAGTCCTCCCACGTGACGGAGGGTTCGATCCGCTGCGCCAATTCATCGAGACGCGGCCGAGCTTGCCGTCGACAGATCTCCCAGAGGCGATCTGCCTGTACCTGGCCTGAGGGGAACGACGGCGTTTGCTCATCTCCGAGAGTACTCAAGGCGACACCGGCGGCTTGAATGAGAGAAGCATTGATATTGAACTGCCCGCTCACTGTTTCCACTGTGCCGCTCACGATCGGTCCCCACGGCTCCAAAGTCTGTCTCCACAGCTGCCGCCGTTCTTGATGAGAAGGAGGCTCCACGTCCAAGGTCAGACAATGGGCATGTCCCGGACGCCGATGATCGACGCTCAAAATAAGGGGGATGTTGAGACCGTCCAACAACGCACTGAGCGCCCGCTCCCGACCGATGTCGGCCGCATCCGCCCCCTCGTGTTCGATCAGCAGAATGCTCCGCGCCAGCACCGCCTCCCTGGTCCACAGACGTATGACCATATCCAGTTCCTGAGGCGCCAACGGCAAGGAGGATGCCGCCAGGCGATACAGGCGACAATCCAAGCGCTCTGAGACGGCCGCAGCTATCTGCCGCTTCGTCGGTCCATCGTCGCCGCACAGTTGGACATGCGGCCGTCTCGGCGTGCGAGTGGGCTGTGAAAAGTAAGTTGAGATCTGATCGACCAGACGTTGATGGCTGGCGGCTAAACCGATCGTCCCCTGAGATTCCACCATGTTCATGAGGCCGGCCAGCCGTTCGTCGGCATACGAGAGTCCCGCGAGATAGTGCAGGATCCTCTCATCGATCCGCAGGTGGCTCGTCATGAGCGTGTCGCCCTGGCCCACCTCGACCAACCGCCAGCGGCGCAGTGGTGAGCTAGGAAGGACGGCACTCCAATGGGCTTGGGGCAGCACCGCCAGAGCCAGACCGAAAGTCGGATACGCTCTGCGGGGATCGCCCTGAGCCGCCGCGCAAGCCGGTGCAAAACCTGCGTCGAGTTCCATACCAGCCGCAAGGAGCAACACATCCCGTTCAAAGGCTGAAAGACCGAAGCTCGCACAAATCGTATCCAAGGCGGCGGGCTCATCGGTTTCGTGAGTCTCATCATCCCGCACGTCTTGTCTGCGTTCGGCATCTTCCACCTCGTGATGGCGGGACCTGGACGCCGCATGCTCGGCGAGCGCAGCGCGCACGCGAGCGACTTCCGTCATAAGAAAGCGTTGATTCGTCTCGTGCCAGGACAACGCG
This sequence comes from uncultured Nitrospira sp., assembly GCA_964465695.1. Taxonomy (GTDB): domain Bacteria; phylum Nitrospirota; class Nitrospiria; order Nitrospirales; family Nitrospiraceae; genus Nitrospira_D. The sequence continues at coordinate 12,771 of CAYXKP010000070.1, read as the reverse complement.
GTCGGCAGTTCCGTCGGCATTAGGTCACTGTCACCCGGTGATTGAAGAATTCAGGCGGGGTCGCCTCCCGATTCACGACCTCGCTATCCACACCGTCCACCCGCAGCCGGACCAGATACGTTCCCGGCGCGGCAGTACGGACCACAAAAGAGACCGTATCGGTCTGACCGTTTCTTGGCTGAGCCGCAACCTCCAGGTCTCCCAAGAGCAAGGCCACGCGCTGCGTCGGCTGTACCTCCGGCCGCACGGTGAGAGTGACGATCGCATCGCCGTTTCCATCGCGCGCGAACGAAGCCGGCAGCGCAGTCGTGATCTGAGGCGCCAACGCCAGCGGCAGCTCATTGGTCGTGCGTCGGAATGTGTCTCCTGGTCGCTGAACCAGAACGGCAAGCGAGTACAGTCCGGCCGGCAACGTCGCAGGCTGGTTCGGAATGGACGTCTCCATTCGCGTCGCGGTACTCCCGGACGCTACGGAAAGCTCGACCGGTTGATTCAATCGCAGACCGGTGAGGCGAACGGCTATATTGGTCCCGTCGAGTTTGTGCCCCTGGAGCACAAGGACGTCGCCGAGATGTCCGCTCGTCCGTTGCTGGGGCGGCAGTACTGCAACCAACGTCGGAAACGGCGGTTCAAGGTTTGCCGCGACGACAGGTCCTCGCGGCTCTCGTGTGATCGGATCGACCGGACCGATCGTCAAAACGGGAATCGCCGACTTGGCGGCGCGTTGCGATTCAATCATCACCACCGAGACGTGATAAGCGGCCGTGGGGCGATAGCGCGCCTGCAGCGCCGTCCACAGTTTCGACATCTCTTCGCTATTGAGCGCGGTGGCGACGATCTTGATCTGCTCGACCTGATCGGCCAATTCGGAAGCGGACAATGCTTGAAGCGCAGGCGGCAAGATCGCCCCGTTGATGGGAGAAGGTTGCAAGGCCGTACGAATGGACTGCCTCGTCAGCACGGGAGTTTCGTGCATCAGCTGCATCGCGTACCCGAGCAACAGTTCCGCATGGAGATCTTCGGCGCCATAGGCCGTCAGCAGATAGTGCAGATCGAGAGCCAACGGTGGATTGGTCAATCGCCCTCCTCGCTCGTCACGGGACGGCAACCCGACGTTGCGCCAGCCGATGTTAGGGGCCACCTGATACAGAAAGAGATTGAGCTTATTGCCTTCTTGCACGCCTGGCGCGAAGACTCGATCGGGCGGCAGCGCGCTGACCGTCACGTTGCCCCCGACCGCCCCTGTGACGTTGTGATCGATCAGCCCGTTGTTGAGCAGATCCTTCATCACCGCCGTCACCGCGGCTATGGCCAACGCATTGCCCATCAAGTCTCCCGCAAACCTCGCCTCAAATATTGATCGAGCGGCAACGATGAGCGTGGCGCTTCGCCGACCTTTATGCCGGGGGGGGCGGCTGACTGATGGACGGCCTTGACCTCGATCCGACCGATCTGAATCCGGACGATCGGCGGCCCATCCATCGCTCTCGACACCGGTCCCTCACCTTGCGTGCGCTGGAACAGCGCCTCAGCCAATGTCGGGCGCATCCGATCGACCGACCGCGCTTCCGGCTGCATCTGGACCTGCGTCACTCCACGCCCTTGCTTGGAAAGTGAAGTATCTCCCCGTGCCGACTCATGAATGTGACGTGCCGGGCCATCGAGCGGCTCCGTACCGGCAAAGGGAACGCTGATGACCTCATTCTGCAGGGGTTGCCAGGCGGGCTTGCCGATACTCACCGATCTTCTTACCCTGTCAGCCCGGTGGGTTTGAGGAACAGCCGGCGGGTCACCGGCACTTGCATGCCGATTCTCATTGCCGCCGACCCGCTGATCCCTGTCCTTTCCATTCGGCCGTTGAACCGATTCACCGTCTTCGCCGACACTCCGGCCGCCCGGCTCTCTTGAGGGGACATCTGCAGGCCGACGCGAAAAGGCAGCGTCTCTCCTCGCATCGCGAGACACCAATCCGGCACCCATCGGCCTCTCTTCGTCCTCGAGACCCCGGGAAAATCCCGATCCATTCTCGCTGCCGTCGGACAGGATGGTTCCATATCGAGTGTATGACCGCGGCATGGGCATCAGCCTGCTTCCTTCACCCCGGCTCCGCATGACCACGCTCTGCAGATAACGACTCATCCTCCCACCAGTTCCAAATAGGCGCGCCGTCGTGTCGCACTCAGCGCCAGAATGTCCGATTCCTTCCACCCATAGGCCGACGCCAGCCTATGGATGTCCCGAAGCAACTCCTTGACGGTCAGTTGGATTTCACTCCAAAAGTACGCCGGCATGTCGAACGGCACGGACCAACGGTGATTGCAGGCTGGGCACTGGATGGAAAGCTGCACGTCTCCTTGTGGGTCGGTGTCCGCCATCCGTTCTTCCAAAAGATTGCACAGCTCCTGTGGAAGATCGTCCACCTCGCAGGGGTTACCCCGGTTCTCTGCTCGGAGAATGCAACGCCGCAACAGCATCCGGAATCCTTCTTCCAGAGTGGCGGTTACGGGAATCGCCTCGATATCGCGATGAGTGGGTGCGACAGCCTGCACGGTAAAGCCACCGGCGTGGATTTCCACAGGAAGCCGACGGGTTTCATCTCGAGACGTGATTGGTGTCGGCTCAGGGAATATCGTGCGCACATCGACAGCCACTTCCACCATCGCTCCGCAGGCCGGACACGTGACGACGCTCTCGACCGCCGGTCCAAACGTGCGCGCGCGGATATGCGCCAGCAGGGCATCCCGTTCTCCGATACTGAACGAATCCATGTGCCGACTGGTGTATTCCGGACAGGCGGTTTCCACCACGAGCATCGCCCGGCCGCTGGGCGACAACCCGTAGCCTTGGTCCCAGACCGAGAGCAACTCTTGCGTCGAAAGTCCACGCATGGCGCTCTAGACCGACAAGGTTGACTCCACCGGTTCCGGCACGTCCCGATCCCGTTCCCAGCCTTCGTTCTCGAGCTTGATGGTCTGAATCGCCACGGCATTCGCATTCGCATCCAAATCCGGTTGAGCTTGGAATTCGGACACCCAGCAGCGGTAGACCTTGTAGGCAAAGGCGAGCTGGCCCGCTTCATTGTACATTTCGATGATGATGTCCTTCCGAAAGTCTTTGAGCGACACTTCCTTCCCCAAGCCCGAGCTGAAATTCCACACTTTGTTGGCCCACTTCTCGAACTCAAGATCGTGCGTGATACCGCGCTCCAGGGTGATAGCCTCGTACTTCGTCCGTCCCGGCGACTTACGGCCGGTGCTCGGGTCGCCGCCCTCCCGATGTTCCACGACCTCCGTCGTGCGCTTGAGCGCGCCGACCTTGCTCACGCCGGCCACATACCGGCCGTCCCATTTCACGCGGAACTTGAAGTTCTTGTAGGGATCGAAGCGATGCACGTTGACGCTGAACTGGGCCATAGCTGGTCCTCCTTATGCCTGAATCTGACCGGCCATTTGCTGGAGCTTGATGATCACGAACTCCGCCGGTTTGACCGGGGCGATCCCTATCATGATGTTGACAATCCCCAGATTGATGTCCGCCTGAGTGGTCGTCTCTTTGTCGCATTTCACGAAGTACGCTTCTTGCGGGGTTTGTCCCTGAAATGCGCCCTGCCTGAACAGGTTATGCATGAAGGCGCCGATGTTGAGCCGGATCTGCGCCCAGAGCGGCGCGTCGTTCGGCTCGAACACCACCCACTGGGTACCGCGGTAGAGACTCTCCTCGATGAAGAGTGCGAGACGGCGAACCGGTACGTACTTCCACTCCGACGCAAAACGGTCGTCGCCTTGAAGCGTGCGCGCCCCCCAGACCAGCGGTCCCGCAGGCGCCATCACGCGAAGACAATTGATCCCCAGCGGATTCAACTCGCCGTTCTCGAGATCGTTCAGCGGCACGCTGAGGCCCGGCACGCCGACCAAAGTCGCCTCCGAGCCGGCCGGAGCCTTCCACACGCCCCGTTGCGCATCGGTCCTGGCAAAAATCCCCGCGACCGCACCGCAGGGGACGAAGTCCTCAAGCTGGTTCTCCTTGAGGGCATGCGGTTGACGGAGACGCGGAAAGTAAAGCGCGGCGTTTTTGCTGGTCGTGCCTATACCGGCCACGCCGGATTTGGCTTGCTCCTTCGTCGTCCACTCGACCGGAGGATCCACCAGCAACATGGCTCGTCTGCGCTCGCAGTAGACCGCCGCCTCCGAGATGAGACTCGTATCCACATTCCCGCCGGCGAGATAGGGCGGGATACAGAGCAGGTTGAAAAGATCGGCCTTCGCAAGAGCATACAACCCCTTCTTGTTCGCTTCAGCGCCCCCCGGCGTAAAATCGTCGGCCTTGGTCAGCGCGACGCCGTCCGAAGCCTCTCCGGCGGTTACGACTTTGTAGTTCGTCGCCGGCGTATTGTCTTCCCACGGATCTTTCCCGGCGGAGGGATCGTTGCTTTTTTGAGGGCGTGCGGTCGGGAGGTTCCCGGTCATGCGGACGAGTTGCGATTCGTTGAGTAAAACCTTGTCAATCTGGCGCGGATGGCCGGCGGTGAGCGAGACGTTGCGGAAGCTTTCGATCGCGCCGGTCTCACCGTCCCGCACGGTCAGATTGAACAAACTATCCGGGGCCTCGCCCGGCTGAAGCGGACGCGTGTTGTGATCCACACGCACGCGGAGTTTGTTTCCCCAGGCGCCGGGATTTGCAGCTTCAAGGCCGAGAGAATCCGCCGTGAGCTCCGCTTGCGCCGGTTTGGCGCCGGTACCGCCTTCGGCATGGTAGAGGCGGACGACGATCGCCTGCCCCCCGCCGTTCAGATAAAAATCGCGAACGGCGAAACCTAGCGTGCTGCCCACCCACAAGCCGCCGAAGATTCGTTCGAAATCCCCATAGCTGTTGACGGTGATCGGCTCGTTGGCCGGCCCCCTGAGCGCCCGCCCGATGAACGCGGCGATGGAGGTCGCAACACCGGTGATGGTGCGGACGCCGCTCGGAATTTCCTCGATATAAACACCTGGGTACGTCGGTGATGTCGGCATTGGTGTCCTCCGCTATACTGGTTGCCCGTCGTTCAATGCACTGCCTCTCTTTCCCGCTTAATGATTAGCGCCCATTCGGATGGCTGCGCGAAGCGGCTGGACTATATCTTCTGGGTGCAGATCGACAAACTCTTGCCGGTGTGAGGAAAGCCGTAGCGTCGCCACCGTCGTCAGGTCGGAAGTGACGCTCAAAATAACCAAGTCCGGGTACACCGCCAGCAGCTGACTGCACAGGCCGGGATCTTCTTCCTGTTCACGTGCGAGAATGACGGCGTCGACACTCAGCCTGCCCGTCTCTTGGAGGATCTTCATGGGCCCCCGACAGTTTCCCACGACTTCCATGTCGTCCTGGTCTTCGACCAGTCTGCGAACCGCGTCAGGCAGCATCACGGGATGATTCGCCAGGAGCACTCTGATCTTGTCCAACAGCCCTCCTCGTCATAGAAGACTGTTGCATCCTGAGTCACTCGTTAAAAAATGCCTATAGATCCTCGGGATGAATTTGGATCTAGAGAGGGGGATGAGGGATCTAGATCTCGCCGAAGCCGGTTTCCTAGCACCGAGATGCGGAGAGCATCTCGTCCGTGAATGATACAAGGAAGACCGGAAGGCTAGCAGCGGCCTGTGAGGCTCGACTGGGATTTGATGTGTTTGACCGCTGAATACCGGTTGTGAAGATGAAGTTTGTCGAGAATATTGTGGACATGATTTTTGACGGTAGAAACCTCAATGTGCAGATGAACCGCGATCTCTTTGTTCGTCAAACCCTCGTCGATCAGACGGACGATTTCCGTTTCACGTTTTGTGAGACGAGCTCGATCACCGACCTGGCGGCTTTCAACTTGGCGAGTAAGAGTCGAGACCCGGTCGAAGGCCAAACCCGCGACCCGTGGAGAGCACAGGGTCTCCCCTTTCATGACAGCTCTTATGTTGCTGAGGAGATCTTCAAGCGATGAATCGATCAAGAGATACCCGGCCGCTCCTCCGCCTTCGATACAGGCGAGAATATCTTCCTCTTTATCCGGGACTCCAACGACGATGGTCTTCATTCCCAGAGAGGATGCATCTAGCCGTTCTTCCAGTTCGGTGCACCGTCGTCGGCACAAACCGAAGTCGATGATGAGGAGATCGGGTCTGCAGGCCACAACGGCTTCCCAGGTCTCGTGACCCAGTCCGGCTGCGCTATGCACGATCGAGATCGGTTGGGTTTGAGCCAAGGAATACCGCAAACAGTCCCGATAGAGCCCGTCTCTATGAACAATGGCAATACGGATATCGTGACGAGGCATCATCGATAGCCCACTTACAATAACCCACGCAATGCATCCGGCTCTTAGGCTGCACCGCCATTATGTAAGAATCCGTTCACGGCGGCTGTGCCTGAAAGCGATGTGACGATAGAGTCCATGCATGTTTGATGGTCTGTCGGAGATTCGCACTACCCATCGGCCGGTCCTATGTAAGACTACTGTTACGTGCAACTTCTTAATCCAAAGATCTGGAAAAGTAAACCCACTACATCTTGCGTTGCCTATCTCATACTCCGGCCACGTTCGCGATGACAAAGCAAGATCGATGCTACGCGGCAGTGGTGTTTTCGTAACCGCCAAATTCTTCACCAATTCAACGCAATGGGTGATGTGCGGAAATTGAAAAGCCTAAACTGTATCCGGTTCGATTCAGTAGCGGTATCTGTATCGATACAGTCAAAGATCTTGTATCGTCTTTCCAATAGCCCGTCACACGCTTCATCGAATTATGCCCCTGCTTCAAGCAAGTCTACAGAAGCACATTTCATGAATGTTGATATGCCGACGAGATGCCTCGATTTTATGGAATCGCTGTCTATCATTCCACATCCCAAGTACGCTGAGTGCTCATAGAGCGGGCGTCCTTGCCATTTCTGCAGGCCTCATTGGAGAGGTCTTATTCATAACGTCACGGCATCGTTCTGCACTATTTTTTGCAGAGCAACCGTTGCAGTCGTCTTACGCGCTCTTAAACTTGGTGAGCTTGGCAAACAGAATGGCGGAAAAGGGAAGGGCCAGGCCGATCACCAGTTGCGTGATCAAAAGATCGCCGAGCTGGCTGTAGTCGGCGGGTGTCTGAAGAATACCGGTCGCCGGGTCCCGTACTTCACGCGCCACGACGAAGATCTCGTTGAGATACTTCGTGCCGAGCTGGCTGAAAGAAAGGGCGAGATTGGTAAAGGAAGCCATGACCGCAAAGAATGTGGCCTTCAGATTGACCGGAGCCGAGTTGGCGATCCATGCCAACATTGGAATCATGGAGATCTGTGCAAGAGGTGATTCCAAAGCCGTGTCCACCAACGCGATGAACCTGGCATCGACGACTCCACCGGTGATCCTCGCCGTCCATTCGTGTAAACCGTAGTACATGCCCACGATCGGAAGCGAGAGAATAGTCCCGACCACGGTTAAAAATCCGACCACATACATGATGGAACGTTCGGCCATGAAGCGGCGAAAGGCGAACATGCCCACCAGGGCCAATATGCCGCCGATCAGGGAGAGGACGGACAGGAACTGCTGGTCGAACTTCAGGTCATCGATCATCCACCAGGTGGAGCCCGGGCCGGGACCGGGAATCGCACGCAAGGCAAAGATGACCGCCGCGGTGCCGACCAAGGTGAGCCGTTTATCGGGCTCCAATTCCCGGACGAGTCTCGACATCAAGAACAGCACGATGCTCATCGAACCGGCAAACACGATCTCTTCACGATACGGAAATCCGCCCAATCCCACCGTCAACGTGAACAGGACAAACGCCGAACTCCCACCGAGGATCAACCAATTCGGTTTCGTCCGGTCGTTCTCCAGATCACGGACGTCAACCATCTGCCGAGCCTGGGCCGGCGAGAATCCTTCCTGAACAAGTCGCTGCAACTGCCGCCGTTTAATCCACCATGCCAAGGCGATCCCTGCCACGGATACCAGCGGGATTGCCATGGCCATCAGATAGATGCGCTTGTATAACCGAACGAGCTCGGCTTGCGGGAGCCCTTCCGTCCCGCTGAAGACATAGACGTTGACGAGAGCCACAAGAATTCCACCACCGACGATTGCCACACGTCCGAGTGTCTGCATCGTGGTGTGCATCAGCTTGCGCGTGCGGTCATCGAACGGGCGGCCTTGATCGTCCACGCGAGGAACCGCCTCGACGGTCATGGCGTCTGCAACGGCGTCTTGAAGGACATATCCGATCGGAGCGAGCAGAACACTGATTACATACCAGATGTCCGCCGGCAGGACGGCCGTCATGGCTTCGCGGTCGCCGATCAACAGAGCCATGATGCCGAGGCTGATCCCCAGCAGCCCTGCGCCCAACCCGACGAGCCAGCTCTTCCATCGCCATAGGAGATCGACCGTATGGCCGATCGGCATCTTCAAGGCCCAGGGAATCCCGGCCCAGAATCCGAGCGCGGCGAGAAACGAGGCGGAGAGTCCGAGATAATCTTTGACGAAGAACGTTCCGACGATACCGGTGAGGCCGGAAATACCGTAGGCCACATAGACCATGAGAGGCGGCAGATAGGAGAGCCGCATTTCACGGCCGAGAGAGAGGATGTTGCGATCGATCCAACGTGCGATGGAGGTGAGCATATTTATCGCGACACGCCGCTCATGTTGCGACGCTCGACCAATGCTCGAAGGTGTCTTTGCATGTCGGTCGGAGTGAGATGCACCCGATCCCCATGTCCGGCCAACACCCATTCAAAACGGTAGTCGAGGAGTTTGCGGATGGAATCAACCAACGTCCACTTTTTCCAGATGAGACGAGTAGGAGATTCCAGCGATTTGGTGTGCGGATCCCACCAGAGATGATCGCCGGTGAAGAGAAATCGTTCCCGGTAGAGCAACGCCATGCTGCCGGCGGTATGGCCTGGGACGGGAACGATCCGGAACTCCGCTCCGGCCAATACCGCTTCTTCCCCGTCAATCACACGTTCTGCCTCCGGAACCGCATCAGCATCCGCCCGATGAATAATCCGCTCTGCTCCAAAATGCGCGGCATACTTGTCGGCATCGGCCACATCGTCTTTATGAGTGAGAAAAATATGGGCGATGCCGCCCCGTCGCTCAAAGATTTCGACGAGGTGCTTGATATACCGCGGCGAATCGATCAGCCAATTGCCGTCCCGATGTTCGATGAAGAAACTGTTCGCTCCGAACGATTTCTCCGAATTGAAGCCGCAATAATACACTTCGTCTTCAAGGCGGAGGGGAAAGCCGGCCATCGCTCTTTGCAACCGGGGCTTGTCGTTGTGTTCCACGCCGATTGAGCCGACGGGACAAGCCAGCAGTGCCTGGTACGCCTGGTGAATCTGTCGGTCATCGCCCGGCTGACGGCTGACGGCGGAGTAGTCTCCGATCTCCTCGAAGCTCAGCGGCGCCAATTGGCGGCACGTGTCGCAGTTGATGCAGGTCGCATCCACGAAAAAATTACCGGGAACATTGGAATCCAGCCGCTTGTTTAGGTCTGCCATCAAAACACTTCCATGGCTGCTTTCTTTCGATCAGCAGCCCGCCACAGGTACCAGGAGGCTGTTGTCCGGAAGGGTCTCCATCTCTCGCCATACTGTAACACTTGTTTGGGCGTCGGCATCGATCGGCCTCCATAGGCGATTCGAAAGCCGTTGCGTATGCCGAAGTCATCGACCGGTAACACATCAGGTCGTCCCAGCTGAAAAATCAGCAGCATCTCGACGGTCCACCGTCCGATTCCCCGGACTTCGATCAGCCGCTCTATAATCTCCTCATCGCTCAATTGCCCTATGACACGGTTGGTCGGTACGGTCCCGTCGAGCGTCTTGGCGGCCAGATCGCGAAGCGCCACAATCTTCGGTCGCGAAAATCCGGCTTTCCTGACCGATCCTACATTCATGGCGAGCAGCTCGTCCGGACGAGGAAATCTCCGGCCGGGAAACAGCGCCACAAACCGCTTGAGGATGCTCTCGGCTGCCTTATCGTGAAGTTGTTGATACGCGATCGCGCGGACCAACGATTCAAACGGCGAACGACCTACCTTTGGTTTCAGCGCGCATGGGCCGATGTCCTCGATCAACCGACGCATGACCGGATCGGCTTTGGAAAGGCGGCTGATCGGTTCAGAATCGAGGTGATCCATTACGTCAATGGAATGCGGCCCTTGTTCTGCTTCAGCCACACGTCGAACGTCTGCAATGCCGGATTCAGGCTCTTCGCCACGGCGGGATCCCGCGCCCCACAGAATTCTTCATTGAAATCGCGCTTGAACTGGAACATGTTCCCCAGATCGTCCGCGCCCTTGAAACCGAACGCTCGATACTGTTCCGGGGTGACGGCATTGTAACGGACCGCTTGACCAAACGCCCTGGTCATGGCCGCGGCCATTTCCTCACCGGTCAATATTTCACCCGCGATCCCCACCGTCTTTCCGAGGTACTTCTCCCGTTTCTTGAAGAGACCCATGGCGCACTTTCCAATATCCTCGGCTGCGATGCCCGGCAACTTTTTGTCTCCCATCGGCAAGGTGAACAGCAGCGTGCCGTCGGGTCCCTTCTTCGGTCCCATGCCGAAGAAGATCAGATTGTCCCAATAAAAGGAAGTCAGCAGGAAAGTCACGGGGAGGCCCAACTTGGTGAACTCCCGCTCCACTTCTCCCTTTACATCGAAGTGCGGCACTTTATACTTTCCCATCAACGTCGGCATACGGTCGTCCGACAGCGGCACCCATTTGCGTGTATCTTCCAGCGTTGACCAGATGACATGTTGCACGTCCATGGCCTTTGCCGCCTCGGCCTGCCTCTTGGCCTGCGCATATTCCCTTTCCGGTGAAAAGTGCTCCCAAAAATTGGTCAGGCAAAAAACGCCGGAGGCACCCGCGAACGCCTGCTTCAGGCCGGCGGCGTCATCGAGATCGGCGGGCACGACCTCGGCACCAAGCTGAGCGAGAGCCTTGGCTTTGTCTGAATGTACATCCCTCGTCAAGGCACGGGCGATAAAGGTCCTGTCAGGATCGCTCACGATTGCCCGTACAAGCCCTCCGCCCTGCGCTCCGGTTGCACCGACGACTGCGATGATTTTTCTGTCAGCCATAATAGTTATCCTTTCTAGCAAGATGTTCAAACGGGACGCCAGCAAGGCCGCAGCCAGCCAAGAGGTGAAGCGTACGCTGCTCTGTACGTCGAGCCCCGAAGGTTCCCGTCGCGCCGAACAAGGCACGACGTGAACACCGCCGAGATGGTGCGCCGGCAGTGGCGAGCAAGAACGACGCCGGCGGCCTGTTTCAACATTCGCCTACATGACGATCCCGCCGCCGGCTTGGATCGTCTGTCCCGTGAGCCACCGAGCTTCCTCGCTCACGATGAACGCCACAACATCTGCAATATCTTTCGGGACACCGAGCCGTTTCATAGGCGACAGCTGAATGCCGATCTGCCGGTATTCCTCCGTCATCATCCCGGTTTCGGTAAAACCCGGCGAGACGGTATTCACCGTAATTCCCTTCGGGGCCAATTCCTGAGCCAATCCCTTGGTGTACTGCTCAAGCGCCGCCTTGCTCCCGAGATAGGCGGTGGCCCCGGGAAAGTGCAGGTGCGTCCCCCCGGTTGAGATATTCACGATCCGTCCGCCGTCTTTCAGCACTCTGGCCGCTTCCTGCATGGCGAAGTACGGTCCCTTCGCATTCAACGCGACGACGCCGTCAAAGTCGGACTCCGTGGTCTCTTCAAGAGGCTTCGGCATGAACTTTCCTGCGTTGTTGACAAGAATATCCAAGCGGTTGAATTGTTTTACCGTATCGACCACGAGTCGGCGCGCGTCCGTCACTTGGCTCATGTCCGCTTGGACCGCCAATGCCTTGCCCCCTTTCCCTTGGATTCCCCCGACGACCTGTTGCGCTTTTTCCAAACTCTTCGAATAGTTCACCACCACGATGGCACCGTCGTCCGCCAGCCGTTCTGCAATCGCTCGCCCGATTCCATTGGAGGCTCCGGTCACGATCGCCACTTTTCCGCTCAATAATTTCATCGACAAGACTCCTCTTCTCGGTCCATGACAGAGTTAGGGAATGGGTGTCCCCCACTGTCCGAAAAAAGTCCACTCCCGAATCGGCCGGCGACTTCGAGGTCGTAATTCGCGTTCTCGCAGCCGCTCTGGAAGAACGGCCGGATCGCCGGGATAGCCGACGGCGATCATCGCGACCGGCTCGTAGCCTGAAGGAATCTTGAGATCGCCCCGCGCCTTCTCCACGTCAAAGCCAGCCATCTGATGAGCGACCAACCCGCTTGCCGTCGCCTGTAGCACGAGGTTTTCCGCCGCCAACCCCGTGTCATGAAAGGCATGTCGGTTCGGCGTCCCGTCGTCCTCGAAGTTCACGCTTGCAATCGAGAGCATCAGCACGGGCGCGTGAACAGCCCATCGCCGATTTCCTTCCACGAGGCAACCAAATAATCGATTCCACTCCGCTTGATGATCTGTTTTGCTCGCAACAATAAATCGCCAAGGTTGTTCGTTGTTTGACGATGGCGCCCAACGGGCCGCCTCGAAAAGAGTCCGCAGCATGCCGAATTCTACCGGCCGTTCATCGAACGCCCGCGGGCTCCAGCGACGAACGAACAAGTCATGGATCGGGAATTCTGTCTGCGCCGGTTTTTCCATGGTCCCTTAGCCTTTCTTGCCAGCTTCGGCTGACTGCATGTCGGGCGACCAGCCGCCGCCGAGGGCTTTGTACAGCTGGACGACCGAGGCCAACAGCA
>CAYXKP010000069.1:0-22290 GCA_964465695.1 uncultured Nitrospira sp. | reverse complement strand
CCTGTACAGATGCGCACTGGTATGGCTCGGTACAGGGAAGAATGGGAATGCTTACAAGCGAGGTTATTGCAAAACCACGCGGACTTTTCACGTCGTGAAACGATACGGTGGAGGAGCCTATGAATAATATGAACAAGACGACCGACCAGGAGCACATGCGAACCGAGATGGACAAGCTCATCGCATCCCTGGATTTGCCCGAACTGAACAAGGAGTTCATGCGGGCGCGATGGCTGGAGCTGGTCATTTGGATGGATGGAAAGGCCAAGGAATCCGTGTGGTGGTATCGCAGGCTACGCCTGGCGACGATCATCGGCGGCGTGATCGTGCCGGCGTTGGTCAGCTTGAACGTCGGCAGCGAAATGCAGGGATTGGTTCAAACGCTTACGTTCATCGTGAGTCTTGTGGTGGCGTTGAGCGCTGCCGTCGAGGAGTTCTTTCGCTACGGCGAGCGGTGGCGCCACTACCGGCAGATGACCGAGTCGCTCAAGAGCGAGGGTTGGCAGTTTTTGCAGCTGAGCGGAGCCTATGCCAACCAATCCCATGTTACAGCGTACCCGGCCTTTGCGGCGCGGGTTGAGCAGTTGAGCCGTGAAGAGGTGGAGTCCTACATCACGCAGGTGTTCACAGGAAAAAAGGATACCAATGACAAGACACCCTCTCTGCAGTGAAGGTGCCGGGTTGAGCGGGGCTAGTTGAGAAGGCCGTTGCATGAAACCGCATGCCTTTGTCGCCATGCCGTTCGGCGTGAAAACACGGCCAGGGCAACGAGATAGCCGAACTCTGTAACCCTCCGTACCTATTTCGATACAGTACCGTATCGTTTGAGATTCTCCATCCCATTGCTTCCAGCCGATCGCGTGGCGGTTCAACAGCGGCTCATCCTTGTTGAAGAAACCATAGTGAAAAAAATACGTAGAAAGAGTACATAGGAGTGCCATCGAGCCAAGTCCATTGGCTGCTGACACGTACTGGCAAGAGGCTTGCTCAACCGACCATTAGTATCGTGGGTTTCGGGACTGGGACTATTCAGACACAGAAAGGGGTAATTTATGGCTAAACGAGCGGTGCTCATCGGCATCAACAAGTATCAAGTGCCCGGCGCAGATCTCCAAGGCTGCGTCAATGACGTGGCGAATCTGAGCGGAGTGCTGACGACCTATTACGGCTTTGCCGATAAGGACATCACGACCCTTACGGATGCTCAGGCGACCAAAAAAGCCATGGAACGGGCCATTAAGAAATTGATCAGGAGCGGGAAGAAAGGCGATGTGCTGCTTCTCCACTATTCGGGGCATGGATCCAATGTGCCGGATGACAATGGGGACGAAGCGGACAAGCGCGACGAGATCTTGTGTCCGACCGATCTGGATTGGAAAGATCCCTTTCGCGACGACTGGCTGCGGAAGTCTTTGGGGAAGCTGCGTTCGGGAGTCAACCTCACCGTCATCATGGACTGTTGCCACTCCGGCACCATTACCCGCGTGATGAATCCGTTCGATGCTCCCAGAAGGCAACGGTACCTCCCGTGCCCTTTGGATTTCATGGCGACTGAGTCCGGCCGAAAGCTGCGCGGAACGCTTCGCGGGCAGCTGGGCAAGGCCCCTCGGGGACGCAGGCGCAAGAAAGACATCGTCCATGCGAATATTCCGGAGATGCTGATTACCGGCTGCCGCGATACGCAAACCTCCGCCGATGCGCATATCGGCGGCTCCTATAATGGGGCCCTGACCTATTATTTGGCCGAGTCGATCAAAGAGGCCGAAGGCAAACTGACCTACCGAGAGCTGCATCAGAGAACCACCGCAAAGCTGAAACAGGAGGATTTCGATCAGATTCCCCAGTTGGAAGGACGGCGTACCTCGTTCGACAGGCTGTTTCTGGGTTAGAGATGGCACCACTGCGGTCATCAGAGTCCGTTGTCTTCGTGTAATGGTCAGCCTGTCCGTCTGAAGGAAGGATTCGCCGATGCGCAGGAGGCAAAAAAGGAACATGAGCGATCCGGACAATCGTGTCCGCGGCATGAATTGGGACGAGTTCGAGGCTCGGCTGTCCCGATCCGCGCGTGCAGGGAAATCACGCGCGGCTTCCGATCAGGCGTTGAGGGATCACTTCGGACCGGAAAAGTTCGAGCGGCTCCAACAGCTGGCGGAACGCGCTCGCTCTGCTCGACGGAAGCGCGAGCCGATGCGGGGCAATATTATTTTCGTCCCCGGCATCATGGGGTCTGAATTGACCGTGACCGAGGACGGCGATGACGACGTCGTGTGGATCAGTTTTTGGAGGCTCATCAAAGGCGGGATTAAGAAACTGCAACTGGCGGCAGACGGAGCGCAGGAAGCGGATTCAACACTGCGGGTCCGACCGAGCGGACTCGATAAGGACAGCTATGCCGAGACGATTCTCTGGTTGAAAGCGTACTGGAACGTTGAACCTTTTGCCTATGACTGGCGGAAAGACCTGGACCAGACCGCGAAAGGCTTGAAAGATTTTGTGCAAGACAAGTTTGAAGATCGACCGGTTCACCTGGTCGCCCATTCCATGGGGGGCCTCGTGTCCCGCAATTTTATTCGGCTCTATCCCAAGGTGTGGAAGGGTATGTCGGAGCCGAAGAAAGTGCAGGGTGGCCGGCTCATCATGCTCGGGACGCCGAACTACGGTTCCCATGCCATCGCGCAGGCGATGGTGGCGAAGGACAAACTGGTGAAGTGGTTGGCGGCTGCGGACCTGCGACACGACTTGGAGGAAGTGCTCGAAGTCCTGAATGGATTCGTAGGGAGTTATCAATTGCTTCCCTCTCCCGCGAAGCTCCCGGCCGCGGAACATAAATTATACGATTCTACTGCCTGGGGCGGTTATCCCATTGTGGCCGCTCACCTCAATCGCGCGCGGAAGTTCCATGCCGATCTCGATGTGGCAGCCACCACCGATCCGGAACGGATGACCTACATTGCCGGTTATAATCGGGAAACCCTCAACGGGGTGGCGATCGACGCTCCCGGCATGTTCGAGTTTGACATGACCTTGAAAGGCGACGGACGGGTCACTCATGCCCTCGGTCTGCTGCCCGGAGTGCCGACGTATTACGTCGATGAAATCCACGGAGATCTTCAAAAGAACGAGCAGGTTCTCGAAGGCATCGATGAGATTCTGCGAACGGGCAAAACCGGCGTGCTGGCGACGGAACCCATCGCCGCCCGTGCAGTCCGCTCGGTAGCCTCGGCGCGGGTCCGCGCGGTTCAAGATCGCCGGGATGCCGGGCAAATCCGTCGGATCGCGGAAGAAACCGAGGCCAACCGAAGCACTCCCGCCGAGCGACGTCTGGCCGAAGACTTACTGAGGCAAGCCATCATGACGCAGGCTGCTCCGGCATCACGGGAAGTGACGGATTCTGTACAGGCGAAGGCGCATGGAGAACGGAAGAAGCACAGACAGAAACGACCGCCTGTCTCGCTGAAGGTTGAGTTGGTCCATGGCGACGTTCGGGATATCAAGACGCCGGCGGTGGTGGTGGGCCACTACAAAGGGTTGCCGCCGGTGCGGGCCGTCGGGGCGCTGGACCAGGCGTTGGAATTCTGGATTTCGAAGGCGGTCAAGCGCGGCATGATCGGCGGCGGACTGGGCGAGGTGTTCCTCATTCCCAATGCACGCAAGTCGCTCGCGGCAAACGCCGTGATCCTCGCCGGGATGGGTGACTACGGGCATTTCAATCGGGAAGACCTGGATCTCTTATTTGCCAATGTCACCTATGGCGTCACCGCGCTTGGCTGGCGTGAATTCGCCACGGTCGTCGTCGGGTCCGGAGAAGGCAATTTGTCGTTGGATCAAGCGATCGAAGGCATGCTGGAGGGGGTGGGGTCGGCGCTCAGACGGCTGAACGGACAGGGGCGCCTCGATGTTCTGCGGGTCGTGGAGCACGACAGGGATCGCTTCAAGGCCCTTCTGAAGGTCTTACAGAGGATCATGAACGAGAGCGACGGATCGATGACGGTACGGTTCACGACGAGTGAACTGCCGAAGCGGATCCATCGCAAGATATCATTGAAGCCGGAGCATGCGGAAACGATGAAGGGGAGCCGCATTACGATTGAACGGGACCGTGATGTATTCCGGTTTTCCGCCATTAGGGAGCAGGCGGTGATTCCTGTTCGAGAGGTCACGATTCAGTCGTCCTATGCGGAAGGAGCGGCCGAACTGTTGAAGGAATCGCACACTCCGGAGGATCAGCGGAAATATGGAAGGCTCTTACACAGCTACCTCATGCCGGAGGATTTTCAAGACATGATAGACGTCACCCCCCTTACGCTCATGGTCGATCGTTCGACTGCAGGCTTTCCCTGGGAAATGGCGGCCTTTGAGCAGCATGGGAAGGCTGTTTTCTACGGACCCGGGCGGCAATTGACCCGCCAATTCCGAACTATTTTGTCCGGCGCCCCGGGGCTCGTTGCCCCGCCCATTCCGAACCGCCTTCGCGTGCTGGTCATTGCCGACCCGGCTCCGGAGGCCGATCTGCAATTGCGGGGAGCGAGGGAAGAGGGTCGCGCCGTCGTACGGATCTTGGAAAGCATGAGGGAAGGTCAGGATTTGGATATCGCGGTCGAGCAACGCATCGGAGCGGATGAATGCGACCCGGTCGAGCTGCTTGCGCTGATCCTGAGCGAAGAGTTCGACCTGATTCACTACTCGGGGCATGGCGAGTTCGATGAAAAAAATCCCGCTCGGAGCGGCTGGGTGTTCGGCAAGGAGAACATTCTTTCGGCCCGAGATCTCTTCCGTGCGCGGCGGGTGCCTCGCCTGATCTTTGCCAATGCCTGCTTTTCCGGGGTCGTTCGATCGGGGGAGCCGTTTACGTTGCAGGAATCGAATCGTAACCTTGCCGGGTTGGCTCAAGCCTTCTTCGAGCGAGGCGTTCAGAATTACATCGGCACGGGGTGGCCGGTGGATGATGCCGCCGCCTTGGAATTCGCGAAGGTCTTCTACAGGGAAGCGCTGTCCGGCAATCCGCTTGGAAGTTCCTTATCGAAGGCCAGAGAGGCAATCCTTGCCGACGGATCTACATGGGGCGCGTATCAACATTATGGTCAAGCGACGGCGAAACTGATGGCTTTCTCGGCAAGGAATTTCGCCGGCCACCTGTAAGCTCGACAATATCGAAAACGGTTTGGAGCCATTCCGATATGACGTGCCGGCCAAGCCGTGCTTTGCAGTCGCGCGGTTCGTGCGGGGCGCTGTCACCCCGCACGAAGCAGACCGAATCACTTCAACGATGCTTGCGCAACATCCAACACTTTGACGTCGAAGTGAAGTGTCTTGCCGGCCAGCGGATGGTTGAAGTCGAGGACGATCGTGTCGTTCTTCACTTCGGAAATTCGCGGATAGACGGTTTTTCCATCGGCGGTTTTTCCTTCCAACTGGATCCCCACCTTCTGTGCCTCCGCCGGCACCATTTTCTTGTCCACTTCCTGAAATGCTTTCGGATCGACGGTGCCGTAGGCTTCCGCAGGCGCAAGTGTGACTTTCTTTTTCTCTCCTGCCGCCATGCCCTCCAGCGCCTTCTCAACCCCCGGAATGATTTGGTGACTACCCTGTGTCACTTTCAACGGTTCTCCACCGACGTTGGAATCCACGACAGACTGATCATCGAGCTTCATGGTGTACTCCAGCGTAACTTGTTTTCCGTTCGAGACGGTCATCGGTGATGCTCCTTTCTTGTGGTCTTCGGCAGACGCGACAACGGCCGAGAACAATAAAATCGCGCTCCAACCACAAAGTCCTTCGAATATATACGAGCGTCTCATAGGTCCCTCCTGTGAGAAGTGATTCGTGATGTAGACTGGAACAGGTCGCGGGGAAATGCGTGGGGAAGCGATCGGTTCCAAACTATATTGATATCACGCTACCACGTGAACCCAAGTGAGGCTACCCGTAATTCACCGAGTGTTCAGCTTTGATACAGGGTTGCGCTCCTCGCGCTGTCTCATCGGCCGTCAGCTGTAGTCGCACAGCAATCGATGGGAAGACTTCTCACGTGACTATCCTCCCGCCATGGCTCCGACGATCAGCAGCGGTTCGGTTCCGTCGGCAACCATGTGCGGTAGCGGCTTGTCGGGAGGCTCATGAGAGAGGTCCTGCTCGCAGGCGAAAAATCGAATGAAAGGACGGCGTTTCAATGTCCTATGGTCGCGGATCGTGCCTCGTAACATCGGATATCGGATCTCCAGTGAGTCGAGCACAGAATTCACCGTCAGGGGACCGGCGACTTCCAGCGTCACTTCACCGTTGACCTTCGCCAGGGTTCGCAAATGTTGGGGCAGGATCACTCGAATCATTTCGTATCTCGTATCTCGTATCTCGTGAAGCGTATCTCGCGTGGAAAATGCGTTCCTTGCGCTTCACGAACAACGTTTCACGGCTCACGTCAAGTTACAGCGTCTGAACTTCCACCGACAACACCGCCGGCAAGTCCCTTACGATCGGCGCCCAGCTGTCGCCGCCGTCGGCCGATCCATAGACCTGGCCCCCGGTCGTTCCGAAATAGATGCCGCAAGGATCGAGCTGATCGATGGCCATCGAGTCCCGCAGAATATTGACGTAGCAATGCTCTTGCGGCAGGCCCTTCGTCAAGGCTTCCCATTCGTGACCGCCGGACCGGCTTCGATAGACACGCAGTCTACCCTCCGGCGGATAGTGTTCGGAGTCGCTCTTGATCGGCACCACGTAGATCGTGTTCGGCTCATGGGCATGGACGGCGATGGGGAATCCGAAGTCACTCGGTAAATTGCCGCTGATCTCGTGCCACGATTCACCGCCATCGTCGCTTCGCAACACGTCCCAGTGCTTCTGCATGAACAACACGTGAGGCCGCGATGGGTGCATCGTGATGCAGTGGACACAGTGTCCGACTTCGGCGTCAGGATCGGGAAGCTCAAACTGAGACTTCAGCCCTTTGTTCACAGGGCGCCATGTTCGGCCCCCATCATCGCTGCGGAAGGTGCCAGCGGCTGAAATGGCGACAAAGATTCGATCCGGATTCTCCTTATTCAGCACGATCGTGTGTAGACACATTCCGCCGGCCCCGGGTTGCCAGAGTTGACCCTTGGCACCCCGTAGTCCCGCCAGCTCCTTCCACGTCCTGCCACCGTCGACCGATTTGAAGATCGCCGCATCTTCGACTCCGGCATATACCGTATCGGGATCCGTCAATGACGGTTCGAGGTGCCATACCCGTTTGAATTCCCACGGGCGTTGCGAGCCGTCATAATGTTGGTGCGTCGTGAGAGGTTTCCCTGTTTCCGCAGAAGCGTCATACGGGAACATATTGCTCTCGCCCTTCGGCATGCCGTCCGGTCCCATGAGATCTTCTGGCTTGGTGCCGGGCGGATTCCACGTCTTGCCGCCGTCGTCGGATCGCTGGATCACTTGGCCGAACCAGCTGCTGGTTTGCGACGCATAGATCCGGTTCGGATCCACCGGCGAGCCCTTGAGATGGTACAGCTCCCATCCACCGAAGTGGGGACCTTGGACAGTCCACTGTTTGCGCTTGCCGTCCGATGTGAGGATGAAGGCGCCCTTCCTCGTTCCAACCAATACTCGAACACTGCTCATTGGCATGACTCCTTTCCTGTGATGGCCGACTTTCGTGGTCAACCGTCAACCGGTTCGTGAGTTAGTCGTGCAACGGCAAGAAAATCGACAAGGGCTCGAAGGGCGCGCAGGATTTATCGCACAAGCGACAGGCACACCACGGCGCCCTTGTATTAAGTTCCCGGCAGCCGGCTTGGTATAGGTGTCCGATTATTGTTTTCTGGTGTAGACGATCTCCATCATCTTCGTTTCCTTCTGGCCGTGATGCGCGCCATACATATCAAACGTCTGGTTGTCGGCATCGGTGATCTTCCAAACGGCGCGGTGTGTCATCTTTCCGCCGCCCGGCTCCGGATGGGAGCCTCGCAAGGTGATGGTTTTGCCGTCCGGGCTCGCCGTGCCTTCCATGAAGAAAATGCCGGTTCCCATCGTATCCATCCAGGCGGTGACATATTTCTTGGTGAGGTTGTCATACCCGTCGAGGCCGACTCCGTTGAACGGTTGCCCCATCATCTGGCCGTTGTACTCTTGATAGAGAAACCGCCCATCGAGCAACATTTTCATCTCGGCGGTACCGGTGGACTCCATCGGCGGCTTGCCCGGCTCCATCCATTCCCTCGTTTGGGTCGTCCAGCTCCCGGCCAAGGTCGCGAACAACTTGTGCGGCTCTCCGGGCTGGGCCAGTTTCTTCCAGACTTCCATCATCTCTTGCGGGTCCATCGCCTTTTCATGCTTCTTCTCTTTCGCGAAACCCGGCGAGACGGTGAGCGCGATGCCTAATAATATGGCGATGGTGAAAGATGCGAAACGCATAATGGCCTCCTTGTGGTTATCAAGCTTCGAAATAGGCGTGCATGTCGGCTTTCATACCATAGTCGTTCGATGGTCGCGAAATCGACATCTGCGTAACTCATGGCTAAGGTTGTGATCTCAACTCCTTTCTCATCAGTGGGTCGATTCTATTTGAAAATTATCGGTATCCGGTCGCATCGGCCGGCTTGCCGGCGTCATGCACCTCAGTGAAGTAGCGCCAACAATCGGGTTGCGAGCCGTCCAGATCGGTGAAGCCGTAGACCTTGGCGAGCTGACCGCTCGATAGCGATTGACCGGCCCAGCGTGCGACGTCTGGATCGCCGGCCAGTTGCGCAACGGCCCGCCCGACGTATCGAGGCGATTCGCTGATCACGAAATGCGGTTGCTTGAAGCAGGCATCGTGCCAGTTCGCCTCTTTGACTCCATAGATATCCAACATCAACTCGGAGCGTAACCAGCCTGGAGTGAGGGCCACAGCGGTGCCGTGATGGGGCTTGAGTTCTTGCGCTTGCGCCCATGCCATGCGAATGACCGACGTCTTGGCGAGGTCGTAGAACATCGAAACACGGTAGTTGGTCCGGTTATAGTCGGCGGTGCCGTCCGTCATTTCGACAACCAGTCCGCCGGGATGTTTGATCAAGAGAGGCAGGGCATAGTGGCTGGTGATAAGATGCGTGTCGACGGCGAGCCGCAGCATGCGGAGGCCCTTGTCCAGCGAATGTTCCCACAGCGGTTTGTCCCATTCGATCAAGAGATCCGATCCCCACGCGTCATTGACGAGAATATCCAGACGGCCCTGCTCGCGCTCGACACGAGTCATGAGTCCTTTTACTTGTTCCGGGACAAGATGATCGACCTGGACGGCGATGCCCGTTCCACCGACCTGCCGCACGAGCTCGGCGGTGTCTTCGATCGTTTCAGGGCGTTTCATCTCGGATGATTGGGTGCGGGTCGTTCGGCCCGTGCAGTACACCGTGGCGCCGGCCGCGCCCAGTTCGATGGCAATGCCGCGTCCCGCTCCTCGTGTTGCTCCTGCCACCAACGCGACTTTGCCTTTCAGGATGTGGCCCATCAGCCTACCTCCAGCGCTCGATCCTTCTCATACCTGTAACTCTTGTTCCATCCATAGTAGTTGCTTCTGGCTCCTCTGAGCTGGTCATGCAGGCCTTGGATCCCGATGCCATTGGAAGGACATTGTCGATCATGACTCTGTTGAATGTCTCGGCTTCCTCGAACGGCGGATTGTGCGCAGACTGTTCGAACCAGATCAATCGTTTGTACGGAGCCTCGATGGTCTGAAAGTAGGAAGCGGCGAGTGTCGCAGGCACTTGCCAATCATAGCGTCCGAGCAGAAAGAACAAGGGCATCTTGAAGGTCTTATAGATCCTGAGATCAAGCCGAGAGAACTCCCGCCAGAGGTGCTCCAGCGAGAAGCGATTACCCCGCCCGAACAGAATCAGATCGACGAGACTGGCTTCGTCGGTGGTCAGCGCCGCCCAAATCAGCTTGCCTATTGAAAGATCGGCATGGAATGAGCCGCCGAAGTGTGCGACCCAGTGACGTGAAATCAACATGTCGTCAACCCTGTGCGGAGGCGGCCCAATCTTTCGCAGCGCGTCCAGTGCTTCTCTATTGCCGCGAGCCACCGCCTGTGTCAGCGCATAATCGTATGACAATCGTTCACCTTCCGGCATATTGCCTAGCTGCCCTATCCCGACATAAGCTGCGATCTTCTCAGGATGTTGAAACGCATAGATCGTCCCAAGAACGCTGCCCCAGGAGTGGCCAAGAAGGACGACGCATCGTGTATTGAATCGTGTGTGGATCAACTCGATCACCTCGTCAAGGTCGCGGAGAAACTGCGCGAGTGTCATGGAGTCCGGAGAAATATCGCTATGGAAAGAGCGTCCCGTGCCGCGCTGTTCCCAGTTCACCACCAAGAAATGCTGCTCCAGTTCCGAGTTGAAAGCGCGAAAGAGTGCCGCCTCGCTGGCGCCGGGTCCTCCGTGCAAGATCAGCAATGCTGGATTGCTGATCTTGATTCCGCGAAACCAGACCTGTTGCGGGATGCCGCCGATGGAAATGGTCTCCATGACGGCAATGCTTCCTGGAACGATGTGTCCCTCGCTGTCCCGAAAGGGAGCGGTATGGATGCAGCCGGAGAGCGAAAGAACAGTCACGAATGCAATGAGCGTTCGTGCCGAATATGGATGGTCCATCGTTTTGTTATATGCGGGCCACGTTATTATCGTATCTCTTTCAGCGTCCCTTCTGCTGCTCCATCCACACGTCGGCTCGTTTCTTGATCTCTTCCGGCGGCACATCTTCAATATGCGTGTGAATCCACCAATGGTTGCCGGAAAAATCTTTGACGCCCGCGCTTCGGTCTCCATAGAATTGATCGCTCGGTTCTCGGACGGAAGACGCTCCGGCTCGCAACGCTCGCCGGTACCACCCGTCTGTATCTTCAACATACAGCGCCACCGTCGCCGGCATCGGTTTCCATTGGTCTGTGGCCTCGCCGACCATCACCATTGAGTCGCCTATTTTCACTTCGGCGTGCATCACCGTGCCGTTCGGCCCATCGAGGCGATATGTTTCCTTCGCATCGAACGCTTGCTTTACAAAGTCGATCAACTTCGCCGCTCCTTGAACAGTGAGGACGGGGGTCACAGTGTGATAGCCGTCGGGAATTGGATTGACTTTGGTCGCCATCATGTTTCTCCTTTCGGTGTAGTCATGCGCTTCATGGTCTCTTGCGATAACAGATTTCCAGGCGATTGCCGCTCGGATCTTCAAAGAAGACGGCATAGTACTGCGGCTCCTCATGGAGCGGCCCTTCGATATTTCTGGCTCCAGCCTGTCTGACGATCGCCGCCAACCGATCGACGTGTTCTCTCCTGTCCACCCAAAACGCGACGCGGGATTCATTAGCCGCATGGGAGGGCGATTCGGTCACCCCGAAGAATTCGGTCGCGCCGTCGGAGTCTTCCGCTTCATAGGTATGCCAGCCCGGAATCGAAACGTTGCGCGTGAAATCGAGCGCAGGCAGCAGCACGTCATAAAACGGACGTGCCTTCGCGAGGTTGCGTACCCGCAGATCGACATGATCGAATCGACGTGACATGACTGACTCCGTGTAAAACCGTCACTTACGTACGGGTTAACAATTCAAGCAGGTGACCGTTCAGATCACGAAAGTACACACCTCGGCCACCGTTCCAGTCATTGAGCTTGTGGTTCTCTGCATCACTAGGATGGCTGCCATAGGCAAGCCCAGCCTTCTGTACTCTCGCAAAAATAGCGTCGAATTCATCGTCACTCACATGAAACGCATAATGGTGGGGCTCAAACAAATCATCCTCATTGAAATCGAGCGTCAGTCTGTCGTTCACATGCACAGGAGCGAAATGACCAGAGGAGTCCTCGTACTTGAGACCGAAGATCTCGGCAAAAAAGCGCGCCGACTTGGCTTTGTCATGAGCCGGCACGATAGTGTGATTGAGTTCGATGGTCATGGTTGCCTCAAAGACTTGCTCTTCATATTGTAGTTGATCATTGTTCTTCGACCAGTACCGCTTGGGAAGCGCCTAGAGAGTCCAAGTGAGAGCGTGGACTGGAAGCCAATCTCAGTCGATCGTTCCGCTTCACGCTTTAGCCTTCGCGCCGCTTCCCTCGCCGCGCTGCCTCGATGGCGGCGACGTCGATCTTTTGCATGGTCAACATCGCGTCGAACGCGCGCTTGGCCTCATCGCCGCCGGCGTTGAACGCCTCGGTCAGCACACGCGGCGTGATCTGCCAGGATATGCCCCACTTGTCCTTGCACCAGCCGCACTCACTCCCTTGGCCGCCATTGCCGACAACGGCGTTCCAGTAGCGGTCGGTCTCCGCCTGGTCGTCGGTCGCGATCTGGAACGAGAAGGCTTCGGTATGCTTGAAGGCGGGACCGCCATTGAGCCCGATACAGGGAATCCCGGCGACGGTGAATTCCACGGTCAGGACGTCACCGGCTTTGCCTGATGGGAAGTCGCTGGGAGCGCGATGGACGGCGCCGACCGAGCTGTCCGGAAATACACTGGCATAGAACCGCGCGGCAGTCTCCGCGTCCTTGTCGTACCACAGACAGATCGTGTTCTTGGCAATCATATTCTTGGCCATGGCTTGTCCTTTCGATTACCGTTTATGCGACCTGTCGGCAGCACTAAGGCTCATGAGATGTTCCTTCCCATGCTCTGCGAATGTCGCCAACTCCTGCATGCTCTGCTCAAAGCGTGCTTTCCAGTCCAGCTGTGAAGCAAAATGTGCAGGGTTCTCCATCGATTGCCGATAGAGCTGGACGGTCGACCACGCCCAGTCTTTAGCGGCCGCTTCACCATCCCGAGCACGCAGCATGGCAAACCGCATGTGTTCACTCATCGTGCTGCCATCGGTTGTTCCCAGTGCATCGGCTTCTCATGGGGCGACAACAGCGATCCTTGTGCAAGGACTCGTTCTTCGAATTGTTCCGAGACTTCCGGACAGTACAACGTAGAACCGGCGGCATAGGTGTGTGTCGGAGATTGTGCATCAGGTACGATGAAGAGACCCCGGTATCCAAGCCATCCAAACACCCATTCATCATCCTTGACGACGATAGGGGAATCGGTACACCGCAACAGCGAAGGCTCCACCACATAGGCTGCGGCGATAAGATCAAAAGGGTAGAATCCGTTGCGCCCGATCTCTTCTCGCCAGTAGGTAAGCCACGGTCGAGCTTGCTGCGCCACCCATTCCGCTGCTCCTTCGCGACCCGCCAGGTGGGCGAGGATAGTAGGATCCACCGTCACGTTCCGAGCCGCCTCGTAGGGAACCAGCGTCATGGGCAATCCCATGTTGACCACTAACGCGGCGGCTTCTTCATCTTCGGCAAAGTTGAAATCCCGGAACACGGGACCATGGCCGAGGAATGAGTGCGCGGTGCCTCCCTCGACCGGATGAAAGACATGACCCTCTCGACGGCCCATGACGGCGATGAGCCGCGTCACGTTGGCTTGCAGGTCGGGACGGTTCTTCAATGCGAGCGCCACGTTCGTCAGGGGGCCAAGGGCGACGATGACGAGGGATTCTTCCTCAAGAGCTTTGCGCAACGCTTCAGGTGCCTCTTGCTGAGGGACTGTCGAGATCGATTCCTCTGCCTTCAGAGGTATGGAAGCCCCCCGGTAGACCGGGATCGCATGCGCTCTTGTTTTTTCGAGCAGGCGTATCAGGTCGCGAGTCGTGGGATCCGTCTCACGAAGTGGTGCATTGCCGAAGACAGTGGACAGACCGACGATGTCAACGGTGGCTTGTTGAGACAGCAGCAGAATCGCAAAACAATCGTCCGGATCGGTCCGTCGGTCTTGTCCGCAGGCTGCATCGGTGTCGATCCAAACTCTGATGGGAGGCGTGGCAAAGGCTTTGGCGGGATGGAGTGGAAGCGGTTCCGCGGGAAGTTCTCCGGTTCTCCATATCTTGATCGGCAGCATCAATGAGATCAGTAGGACGACGGTTCCCAGGAACACCAGCGACCCGACGGTTTGGAATACGAGCCGAAGGAACTGCAAGGCCGTGCGCATGTTGAACGTCCTACAGTGAGACGGCTGTCACGAGCGCAATGAAGCTGACCATCGCCAAGACGGCTCGCGCCACGTGCGAATACTCCCAGCGGTCTCGTAATTCGGTCCAGTCCTTTTTGACAAGCTCAGAGCCTTGCTTCCCGATGGAAAAGAATCTGGACCCCACTGTGCTGAGACGTTCGTTCTTGGTCCAGACCTTGTTGATGGGATGCGTGAAGATCCAGTACACGGCATGCATCCCGATCAGGCCAAGCAAGGCCACAAGGATGAGCCAAAACTCCAATGTTCCTTTTGGTGTCAATAGCAGAAGGACGATGACCGCGATCAACCCACCGGGGACTTCACCAAGGGCAGAGCCAATGGTGAATCCCGGATAGTAGACAGGCTGAACAGCTTCATAGACCTCCTTTGTCAGTCGTCTCTTTCCGGGGAACTCGAGCGCGTGGGCGAGTGACAATGCCATGGCGATGCTGACGAGGACGACAGTGACGATCTGCAATACGTGGTACATTTCACAACCGCTCTTTGTAATCAGACACGACTGCTCGCCGATGCAACGCGCAGGATCCCTAGTCCACCAGTCGATGCTCGCCGCTCCGACGAGTCGTACAGCCAATTACGCTGTTGAATTCAGGTATCGCTCTCTTCACCTGCCCGCCTACAGTCTGCTCCTGCGTCTCCACCATAGTCGAACCTCGCGTTCGCATTTCGACACCACTGTGTTCTGTACGTCGTACATAAAGAATGTCGCGATATTGGGTCAGGACAATTCGTCGTGGATCGGAAAACTTGTCCGGCAGACATGTTTATGACCTCATGAAATGGGAAGAAAGAACGACCGATGAGATGGAATCGGGATTGCACACCCCAACTATGAAAACAAGAAGGGAAGAGTATGCCTCTGTCATCGCGTAAGAGCGGGAGAGCGGACTAAGCAGGCGCGAGAAACGAGAGGATCGGCAGGCGTGAGAGATTCCTAATCGTCTACTTTGGCGAACGAGACAGATGAACGTTGGGATAGCGATATGGCTCATCGGCGCAGTTGCTGTTTTTGACTCTCGGCTATCGGATGCGGTTCCTCTTGATCCGTCTGTGTTGGTCGATCCCTTACCACCACAGCCGATTCCTTCACCAAAGCCTAAGCCAATTCCGCCGTCCCCGGTGCCTGCTCCATCCCCGGAGCCATTGCCTCCTTCTCCTGTTCCGCCTCCGAAACCTGAGCCCATTCCTCCCGCTCCTTCGGCACCGTCGAATCCGAAATAGGATGGCCAGACACGATGATATTTTTACTTTCAGAAAACCTGAAAGATGGTGCCGCATCCCGATATCAAACCCACCGAAATGAAAGGGAATTGCTTATGTCACGCTTCTCCGTACGTCGGAATCGACAATGTCTGACACCAACCCAGGAAAGGAGAAGGCTTGTGGAAAGACAAGGACAAAATCAATGGATGTTGTTGGCAGCGGCCGGAGCCGGGGCCACCTGCATGTTCCTGTTCGATCCACGAGCGGGAAGACGCCGCCGAGCCCTCATTCGAGATAGATTGATACGGTCCGACCGCCTTGTACGAGAAGCTATGGCAAAGACCGGGCGTGACGCTCGTAACCGTGTCCGAGGGCTGCTCGCCGAGACCAGCGCATTGTTCGAGGACGAGGCCGTGGGCGATGACATTCTTGTCGAACGGGTGCGAGCCAAACTCGGTGGTCTCGTGCGACACCCCAGTTCCATCAAGATTCACGCCGACCGGGGCCGAGCCGTGCTGGAAGGCGCAATTCTCTCACGCGAAGTCGACCGATTGATCGACGGTGTGGGCCGTATCAAAGGCATCAAGGACGTCGAAAACCGTCTGCAAGTGCACGAGAAGCCCGATGAGGTTCCGGGATTACAAGGGGATCCGGGCCATGTGCTAAGCGGTGACCGTTTTGAATTGTGGCAAGAAAACTGGTCCCCGACTGCACGGATGTCGGTCGGATTGGCCGGCGTGTCGCTGGCGGCCTACGGAATGACACGACGGGGTATCCCGGGAGTCGCGCTCACGGGTCTTGGTGCGGCTGCCTCCCTACGCGCCTTCGTCAATCGGCCATGGAAATACATCACTGGAGTGACAGCCGGTCACCGAGCCGTTGATGTCAGTAAGACGATCCGCTTCTCGGCACCGATCGAGAACGTGTTTGCATTCTGGTCACGGTATACGGACTTTCCTCAATATACGAAGCATGTTCTGGAAGTGGTCGAACAGGGTGAAGGCCGTTCGCGCTGGAGAGTGATTGGGCCGGCAGGGATCGAAACGACGTGGAGCGCGGTCATGACGAAGTCCGTTCCTAATCGAGAGCTGTCCTGGCAAACGGAGCCCGACTCACTCGTTCAACATGCCGGGGTCCTGAAATTTCACGACAACGGCGACGGCACGACGACCATGCATGTGAGGATTTCCTACAACCCGCTCGGGGGACTCATCGGTCATGCCGCGACTCGTCTGATTGGCAGTGATTTCAAAACGTTGCTGGAAGCAGACTTGCTCCGTATCAAGACGGTGCTCGATGAAGCGGTGATTCCGCACGATGTGCAGCAACGCACTTCTCCGCCCCTGTTCAAAGGAGAACAATTCAAGCGCTTTATCACGGATTAACCATGTGTCTCCTTGTGGTTGTGGATGAATCCGAAGACGCCTGCGTGCGTTCGATATGTGGGATCCCTCCTGCGTCGGACGCCGGACGCATGGTCACCCTCTTTTAGTCCTCAAGCCGATGCCACGTGTGCTGTTGGAGCATGGCGGATCGGAATATCCTGAGATGGAACAATTGCTGAGCGCCCGCTTGAGGGAAGAACAGCAGGCGTGGCTGAAGCACAAGAGGGAGAGCGAATGTCCGATTCTCGAACCCCTCTGCCACGCTGGTGCGTGCCGACTTTGACAAGGGGGCCGAATCGTCCAGAAGTTCGGGCATGAGGGCGACGTGGTGGAAACCATCCTTGAAGAAGCGAGGAGCGAGTGTTACGAGACCATCGTTATGAGGAGTACCGACAAGTCGGGAATCATGCGACTCTTCGGGGGCGGCATCACCGACCATCTGCTGGGCACTGCCCAGGGCTTGGCGCTCTGGATCGTTGAATGACCCGGCATAACCCGACAATTGCCGATGGCATTACGAGACTCACGCCGGTACGCGTCGATCGCTGGAACGTTTCAGAAAATCGGCCAGCTCACTCGCATGGGCTTCCGTTTCTTGAAGAATATCCAGCAGCATTTCACGGGTCACAAGATCCTTGTCGCCCAGCTCCCGAATCAAAGCCGAATAGGCTTCGATTTGACGACGTTCCAGCAAGAGGTTCTCCACGACCATTTCGGCCAACGTCGTCCCTTGCTCAGGATGTACCCCGATCGAGGCGGCCTTGCCGGCCAGCTCTTGTAAGTCGAAGATCGGTACACCGCCGAGCTGCTGAATCCGGGTGGCCAGCTGATCGGCATGGACAAGTTCCTGCTCGGCATGCGTTTCAAATTCCGTCTTCAGGCCAGGAGAGAGGAGCGACACCGCCATATAGGCATGCTGTTTATACTGTAAATAACTCGTCACCTCGGTCGAGCGAAGGCGATTGAGCGAGCTCACCACGCTTTTCGGATCAGCGAGGTACTGTTTGGTCACGGGCCCCTGGTCGACGGCTTCACGGACCTCTGTATCCATATTATTGGTTGCTCCAGCTTGTTCCATAAGCAATCGTTCCATAACACCTCCGGGACCTGATCAAGGAGCTAACACTATGCATATCCGACCCACAGCGCCCATTGTGGCCAGCCGGCCTTTTTATACCTTCGCTCAGTTTCGCTCATGCAGCTCTAGAAACCGCCGAGCTCACCCGCGGCTGAGCGGGGAGGGCCCGCAGGGGTGGGGCAAGCGACTGTAGATTGGACCCAGTAGGTTCTGGCGGCATCCAATCTCACACGAACCTGTCCTTTACGGCTCAAGTGATCGATGGCCAGGAATACCTGATTCCAGGTGACTTCAGGACAGAGATCCACGACCTCCTCCAGGGGGCATTCTGTACCCAATTGTTCCAGCGTCGTTCGAATGCGATTGCTCAGAATGGGCATGGCCATAAGTCACCTCCGCTTGCTCGTGGTTATTGGCACTCCATCATCAATCATGAGGCCCTACCGTAGAGTAGCGAGGAAACCGTATGAACTGGGACATCCCCCAGGTTCTCATGCGCGTCGACAGTCTACAGGAGCAGGTCAGCCGGCGAAGGACTATCCGGAGGTGGGAATCACTGAGAGTTGTAAAGGATTACTGCTGATGACACCCGGTACAGGCAAAGGTCGAATTGATCATCATCGATCGAACCGGTGTTCCTTGTGCTCCGTTAAACACCGCGACATTCTCCTGGGCCTGTTCGATGCGCGATTCCAACACGCCCGCGAACTTCCAGGTCGCGTAATCCCGTGAGTGCTTCGCATTGGCATAGATCGTTTGGGCCATCCGCCAGTCACCAGACTTGACCAGCATGTCCCCCATGTTCAAGAAAAACCCCTCGAAGTTGTGCGGCGCGATCCGGGAGTTCCAGCAGACCCGCTTTGTGCCCTCTGTCGTTTCGAGCGGCATGTATTTCGCGTAGTCCGGGTTGGTACGATCAACACGCCCCTGCACGCAGACATCAAGGTTGCGCCATTGCCATTCGAGTCCTTCTCTAAAATGTGGCGAGTCAGCCGGCAAGCGGCTCATCACGTAGCCGGCGGTGAACAAGTTAAACTCGGGCCATGCCTCGATGGCATCGAGCAGCATAAAGTATCCGCGCCGGACGAGACGTTCGTCTTTGTGCAGGGTTCCCTCGGCCACCGTATGGCCGGCGAAGAATCCTTGTGTTCGAGGGTCCGATGGATCGAGGTTGACGGCCTCCTCGAAGTATCGCCGAGCCAGAATCGTATGATCGGTGATCGTGGCCGGGATGGTCGATAACCGTGCGCGTTCGGCTACGCGCCAGTTATGAAGCCAGGCGATATGGGCGGCCGTCACGGCATCGGTCGGCGTTTGCAAGTACGCCGCTGTCAGGGCCTCCAATACACGTGGGATCTCGTCGTATGCGCCGCCGTGGAAGGTGCGCCAGAAAAGGTCGTCGGCCTGTAGGGCGGCAAGACTTCGTACGCTGGATGCTTTCTTGGAAGGTGCGAGTAACACTGCGACGTCGTCTCGGTTCAGCAATCCAACGACGCCGCCTGCTAGGGCCAGTGTAATCATCACGGCAATCCACCTGATGTGGGCTCCACCGGGCCGGGTGATCATGGTACGTGTGACCATTCAGTTGCTATGTGCCGACAGTTAATGCTCATAGTCGGCTCTCCATGTGCATCTCGCAATCAGCCGGGCTTTCACTACTGATCAGGAATGTCGGCCTCAACGAGCTTGGCGAGCAAGCTAAGCGAGTCCTGC
The DNA here is from genome assembly GCA_964465695.1 of uncultured Nitrospira sp. Classification (GTDB taxonomy): domain Bacteria; phylum Nitrospirota; class Nitrospiria; order Nitrospirales; family Nitrospiraceae; genus Nitrospira_D. The sequence goes on along the minus strand of CAYXKP010000069.1, from coordinate 2,878 downwards.
CATCCGAGGTAGCAGGCCTCTGCCGGAATGACCGCCGGTACGCCGTCTTGTGTGATATGCAGTTCGCTCCCGTAGGACACCGTGCTCAAGGTGATGGTCGTGTGCATCACACCCGGCACATTGGGATCATTGAACTTGTCCGTATAACAGATGCGCTCGTCCGGTATGTGGCCTCACGTCGCGATGTCGATTCCAGTATGGCTGTGATGCACGTTCACGGGCCTTTAACGGCCAATCGATCGTCTACCGGCCTTTGGACATTTCAATCTTCTCATTCGGTGTACCAAACGAGTTGTAGAGAGAGAAGAATGAGCAGCGTGGGGAAAATGAGCTGTTTGTTGGTTCCGATCCATCGGCCCCTCGCTTCCTGAAGAAGGCTGAAAGCGATCAGCAGGCAAGTGCCTGCAAAAAAACGATGCTGAATGTTGACGACATCCATGCCCGGATGGTCAAGATGTTGATGACTCAGCAGCCCGATTGCACCGATGATGGCCAATCCACCTGCAACATAAGATGTCCCATTGTTCTGCCCTATCAGGTGATAACCACGAAAGGCGCGAAGAGCGAGCAACAGGGGTATGAGGGACAACAACTTATGCTGCAGCCATTCGACAGCGGTCGGCATGGTCCAACTTTTCCAGAATCCCGAACCCATCGGCCAACCGTCTGGGTCCGCGAGAACGAAGATGAATAGACCGAACAACATCCACGTCGTGCCGATGGCGTATTGCAGAAGAGGTTGCTGGGAATGTGTCGCTCGACCCATGGCCATCAGGATGCCGATGGCCAACACAAAATAGCCGGCAGCGTGATGCATGAACAATGAGTAGGGGGCTCCACCAACGTTTTGCTGACTCGCGCCCTGCTCATGGACATGGACATCGTGCTGATGCGAATCAGTCGAGGCATCCCGAGCATGAACGTGGCCCGATTGTCCGAGGGGCGCCCGGTTTGTTTCAGCCGCCGTTCCTTGCGATGACGGGATAAACAGTACGGAACCAATCAAGATCAGGACAAGTATTGCCTTGCACCCCAGAGTCATGTTCGAACACATTGCTCACCAAAGGACCTATCACATCTCACATCTCTTTTCTGCAACGGCAATGTGTGAGGCACCATTGCCGCACTGGCATCGCTCTCTTCTACACTCAAACAATGATATTCTGGTATTGCAGCTCGGAAATCCTCTAGCAGAACACGGCCGTCGACCGATCCACCACCCAAAGCTGAGTCCCAACCGCTTGCGATTTCAGCGACCGAGGTCTATATGAAGCCGCAAAAGTTTTCGGACTGTCGCGTTCAGTCGTGGCTATGGCAGCGCTCTATCCCTTCTGCACCGTTGCGGGGTCCATCCAGAACACTTCCCAAATATGGCCGTCCGGGTCTTCAAAACTCCGTGTGAACATGAAACCATAGTCCTTGGGAGAATAAGCCTCTATCCCGCCGGCCTTGATCGCCTTGTCAGCGAGCTCATTCACTTTCGATTTGCTTTCGACGGCCACAGCCGTGAGCAACTCGGTCGTCTGATGCGCGTCGGCGATCGGTTTTTTCGTAAACTCCTTCGCCTTGTCGTGGGTGAGTAGCATGGCGTAGATGTCGTCGTTCATGACCATGCAGGCCGCTGTCTTGTCCGTAAACTGTGGGTTGAATGAAAAGCCGATCGTTTTAAAGAAGTCCATCGATTTGTCGAGATCCTTGACGGGGAGATTGACGAATATCTTGCTGACCATATTGCCTCCTTTTGTCCGCGAGTATACGTATTACATTAATTCCAATCGTCAATTTTGATATCGTGAGGAGCCGGCCTGCCCTTGCCGGTTTCGATGAGTTCCTTGAGGCTCATCAAAAAGACGGCCCACTTTGTGCTGCAATGAGCCGTAAACTCACTGGACTCCTTCCAATTCCGATGGCCGAACAGCACGATCGTGAACTCATTCTTATGCTTCAGATCGAAGATGATGTCCGTCCCAATCCATTCATCAGGCCCCTTGACGCATTTCCATTGCACCTTCTTAAAAGGCTCTTGTTTCACCACTTCCATGTCGAACCCACCGATCGTCTTTCCGTTGAGGTCGCGAAACTAAAAGGAAATGGTTTTCCCGACATCGGCGACACCGCTGGTGTCCACCGTCCACCAAGCGGCAAGTCCCTCGATCGTCGAGAGGGCCCAATACACGTTGTCGGGACCAGCCTGGATACCTATACGATGCATAATGTCAACCATGACAAATCTCTAAAATCGGCCAACGTGAAAATGATGCAGCCTTGTTGGTAGCCTCGTCACTCTTATTGCGGGGCCTATGCCTCGACCACGACCTCGAATCCACCATAGGCCATCCGCTTCGCATCGAACGGCATTGAGTTTTCATCACACATTCCTTTAATGCGAGGATCTTTCATCACCTTGGCGTTGACGCGGTCGCGGTGGGCTCGTGACTTGTAGACGATCCATGAAAACACAACTGTCTCTCCCTGTTTGAGTTTGGCCAGTCGAGGAAACGGCAGCCCCATCTTCACCTTGAGATCGTCACCGACACATTCTCGGTATTCCAACGCGCCGTGCTCCCTCCAGATCTTGCCGGCTTTCTGGGCCATCCTAAAGTAGGCAGTCAGGTTTTTCTTCGGTACCGGCAGCACGAATCCATCGACATATCGCATAAGCCACTCTCTTTCTTTGGGGAGGATTTTATTTCTTCGGTTTTTCCCACAGCGTCATGACGTTCCCCTCCGGATCGGCAACGTCGGCCATAAATCCCCACTCTCCCATGCCATGTTTCTGGGTCACCACTTTCCCGCCCGCCTGTTCGATTGCTCTGACCGTCTGATCGATCGATTCCGTCTCTACGCCAAATGACGGATGGTCATCTTTGGATTTGCG
>CAYXKP010000068.1:0-22835 GCA_964465695.1 uncultured Nitrospira sp. | reverse complement strand
CTTGCCGCCGCGTTCGAACGCCAGTCGTTGATCAAATTGAGGCATGTGGCGGGCGATGCGGCCCTGGGTAGGCGCGTCGAAGCCCACCGGGACAGCTACGTCTACAGCGGTAAACCATGGGATCTTCGTGTCGCCATCGACTTGCGCCGTGAACAGTTGAAGCAACTCGTGGAACGAGGCACGATCAATCTAAAACATAGCCCAGGGGGAATCGTCGATATCGAATACGCGGTCCAATACCTCCAGATCTTGCATGGTCATGAGCTTCCCGCTCTGCGTACCCCCAACACCATGCAGGCCCTGGCCGCCCTCGTCGATTGTGGCATTGTGACGAGGCAAGACGGCGAGACCCTCCGCAAAGCCTATTTCTTCATCCGGATGCTCATCGACGGTCTCCGCATGGTCCGAGGCAATGCCAAAGATCGTGTCCTCCCACCGGTAGATTCCGACGAATTCATCTTCCTTGCCCGCCGCGTGGGTTACACGACCGATGACTGGCACGCAGGCGCCAAACATTTAGAAACCGATGTACGGGAACACATGGGAAAGGTGAAAGAGTTTTTTACGAGGAGGTTTGGGAAGGTGTAGCGAAGCCTGATCGCTTAAGGATCTTATGTTATGGCTTGTTACGTCGGCCTATCAGGCTATTCATATACGGCTTGGCGGGGGCCCAATCGCTTTTATCCGTCCGACATCAAGCGCGCCGATTTCCTTCGCTACTACTCCACAAGGTATCGAACCGTTGAACTCGACGGTGTGTGGTATCGGCTCCCGAGTGAGAAAACTTTGCGGGCCTGGTTCATCGATACTCCTCCCGGCTTCATCTATTCACCAAAGGCCCACCGAGAAATCACCCATATCCGTCGCCTCAAGCCGGAAGGACGTCCCATGTTGATGGCCATGCTCCAACGTCTGGACCCGCTTCATCAGGCGGGTAAACTTGGCCCGATACTGATTCAACTTCCTCCCAATTTGAAACGCGACGACGAGCGACTTGAGAAGTTTCTTGGATCCCTGCCACGAACCCACCACTGGGCCGTAGAGTTTCGGCATGAGAGTTGGCAAGTTGACGAGATCGAACGGATCTTGCGTGAGCATTTGGTCGCTTGGGCGGCGGTCGAGACCGATGAGCAGGAGGCAGAGCACCGGGACACAGCTCCGTTCCGGTACGTTCGGCTTCGTAAAAATAGGTACGGCCAGACAGAACTCCGGCAATGGGCCGATCGATTTCAGAATGCTTCTCAACAGGGACAAGACTGTTTTATCTACTGCAAACACGAAGATGAGGGCTCCCCCTGGCTTTGGGCTGATGAATTGAATCGGCTGCTGAATTCCTAGACAATTTTTTCCACTTGACCTATCATGATCCTATTACGTGCTTTTCGATTCGACCGTTGATACACTTTCCCTCACACGGTAGCCTATTTCAAAAACAAATTCGACTCAGACTATGGAAAGGACCCTATCAATGAGATCACCATGGAGCATGCTGTGCTTTGGTGTGTGCCTAATCACCGCAGGCTGCGGTGGCAACAGAGCGGACATTCAGGAAGACCGCCTCACCGTCGGTAAGGTGCAGGGGGAAATCAAGGTCGGCATGCCGGCCTCCCAGGTTGCCGAACTTCTGGGGAGCCCCAATATCGTGACAACCGACGAGAAACGGCGCGAGGTCTGGATCTATGATAAGGTCTCGACTGATCGGGTGGATACGGCCAGCTCGTCTTTCGCAGGTATTATTATTCTTGGCGGCACTTCCCGAAACAGCTCCAGCTCGCAACGCCAGCGGACCCTCACGATTATCATCAAGTATGACGAAGAGAAGAAAGTCCGCGACTTTGCATACAACGCCACTCAGTTCTAGCACCAGTTACGGTTCCGGAATTCGGCGAATACTCCTAGTGGCGACTTATCTTGCCGCATCGAGCCAGTTGGCAGGTTGTGTTACGCACACACAACCGGACGAACTGTTCCAGCTGAACCCTGAGAGCGCAGCCAACCGGGCCATGCAAACCCGCCTGTTCGAGACCAAGGATGAAGCGGAGTTATTGTCCGCCTCAGCGGCTGTCCTGCAGGATCTTGGTTTCCAGATCGAAGAAAGCGTGCGCGAGGTGGGATTTCTGCGAGCGACGAAAGAACGAAGCGCTCGGGAATACGGTCAGGATATCACCCGATTTGTCGTCTTTCTCCTCAGCTCGGCGCTGATACTCGTCCAACAACCTCCGATCGTCATGCCCGTAGACCTGCATCAAAAAATCGCCGCCACGCTAGTGGCCAGACCGATGACGCAAGATGTCACACGTCAGGAAGTCCGGGTCATGTTTTACCGGGTGGTGTGGAAGGGAGGAGGCTCGTCTGGCCAGCAGGGAATTCCACCGGGCGAGCAAAGGATGGAAATACTGCGCGACCCTGAAATGTACCAGACCTTCTTTGCGAAATTGTCCAAAGCTGTTTTTCTGGAACCATTTGCACTCTAGGTGTGAGGCTATGAGAGCTTTAAGAAAAAAGCAGCAGACGATCAAGGAAATCGTCGCAATAGCAGTTCTCATTGTTGCGCAAGGCTGCGCCGTGCCGCAGCCCGGTCCGGACCTGCTCGCGCCGACCGAGGCTCAGATGAAGATTCGGAGCGTGCAAACTCGGTCTTTCGACATAAAGGATCGCCAAACGGCCATGCGCGGCGTTATTGCCGCTCTCCAGGACTTGGGTTTCATCATTGAGCGGGCCAATGAACCTTTGGGGCTGGTGACGGCTGCACGTTTCGCCGAGCCGAACTTCTATGATGTCGTGGGCGTGACGGTCACTGTGCGCGCCGAGGCCGAAGGCCGTATGATGGTTCGCGCTAACGCCCTCTACAACAACAAGCCCATCGAAGATCCTAAGGTGTACCAGAATTTCTTCGCTACACTGGAGCGATCTCTCTTTAATGGACGTGGTCTCCCACCAGAGAAACCGTGATGGGCCCACCCGGCCTCTTGCAGGGTTGGAGCGGCTGACCCCCTGGCTCTTCGTCTGCCTTGGTTTGGTACTGCAGGGGTGTCCAACGCCCTACGAATTGCGACATGTCACCCAGTGGGATTCGCGCGAGCAAATCTGGCTCTCCGAAGAAAGCCAAGTCAAGATTCGCTCCACCCAATCACGTGTATTCGATACCATGGATCGTCGCCGAATGCTTGCGACGATTGTTTCTACTCTGCAGGACTTGGACTTCAAAGTAGAGGTGCTTGATGAAGAACTGGGTGTCATTTCCGGAAAGAAATATGTCGAGAACGAGCGGATCTATGGCGTCGACTTGAGTTATCTGCTGTATCAACCCGATGCGTTACTCATCCTCAATCGCAATCACCGGACATGGGGCCCATTCAATCACCGCAATAATCTGGTCCGCCTCACCGTCACCGTCCGTAAGCGCGACGAGTCGCAGCTCGTCGTGCGAGCCAGTGCGCAGTTTTACCTTCGTGCCGTCGAGGACCCCGTACCTTACCAGCAGTTCTTCCGTGCTCTTGAGCAAGCAGTCTTCCTGGAAGGCCGCTCCGTTGAATAGCCGATGTCGTCACCATGGGTGCCCTACAGAGTCAGGGAGCTATCTGATCGTGGGGACCGGTGCCTATGGCTTTCTCTTCTATAGCAGGCCCTTAAGCTTGGGAAGATTCTGACCGATAGAGCTTCTGACCCTCATCCAAGGACCATCTCTATGATCACGTCAAGCGCGGCCACGGAATCGGCCTTCATCGACTCAATCCGCCCTCGCCTCAATCATAAACTCAGACCTCTCGTCGACGAATCCAGCAGCTGTCTTCCCATCTTGCAGTCGACCTGCCAGCAAATCCTGAGCCACATGGGACCACAGTCCAACGCCGTGAGTCTTGCCCGGGTGATCAGCCGAGACCATGGGTTGACGTGCAGAGTTCTGCAAGTGGCGAACAGTATAGCCTACAGCCCCCAACAGACGATTGTGTCGGTCCCTCATGCCGTCAGTTGGCTTGGGCTCGACACCGTACGGTCCCTCGTGGCTGCAGCCCATCTTGTCGAGCAACTGAAACATTGGCCGGTTCACCGGCAGGAGCTCCGAAGCCTGATCGCCAAATCCCTCATCTCCGCCACCTATGCCAGCGAACTGGGAATGGCCATCGAATACCCTCAGCCGGGTCAGTTGTTTATGGCAGCGCTTCTGTACTCTATCGGAGACTTGGCCATTGCCTACCAGAACCCTGACCTCTTTGAAGCCCTCCAGACCATTTCCCGGAAGGCTGCGCAACCGGTGGAACGTGTACTTCAAGAGACACAGCTCATCGGTGTTCCACGTCTGACCTTGGCCCAAGCCTTGGCCCACATGTGGAAGCTGCCGGATGACTTGATCGAGCTCTTCCGTCATCCGGAAGAACTGCCGACGGAGCGTTGGCAAAGCGGGCTCCAAACCTACCGCGGAATTGTCGTCGGCTCCATCCGACTAGTCGAACTTATGACCCACCCTGCTCCCCGAGCCGCTATAGAGGAGGCCAAGCGAACGCTTCAGCTCGGAAGCGGGCTCTCTTCCGGCCTATTTGCAGATTTGATGATCCGCGCCATGGATCGAGGACGCCAGCTTACCCGCTCAATGGGACTGGCACTGGAGTCTTCCGATGATGCGATGGTTTCATCGAACGAGCAGGACGCCACCGTATCGACTTCTCATCCACCCTCTACCAAGCCGACGACCGACGGGAAACAGGGGGTTTTTCCAACGCAAGCCGAATCTACCGCCCCCATTCGGAGCAACCCGCTAGAAACACTCCAAGCCTTCCAAGACTCTCTGCAAACTGCAAAAGACCTCAACAGTCTACTCGGGACATTCGTACAATCTTTACACCGGGATGCCGGGTTTGGCCGTGTGGGTCTGGCGCTCCTGAACCAAAACGATAGTGATTTGCTTGTCGGAAGACTGGTGCTTGGGGTGACTCCTCCTGCACCATACCTTCGGTCTCTTTCCGGTTCACTCAGCCGGGAGCACTCTTTTTTTCTGGCCGTTCTCAAGCGAGTCGATCCGCTGCTTGTTCCCAACTTTTTAGACCAAATAGGTGGAACTCTGAAACAAGACTTTACCGAGGTCTGGAAACCGACTTCGGCAATCGTAGCCCCGTTGCGGGTAGGAGCGAAACCGATCGGGCTCATCTACTGTGATCGAGTACCCGACGTCCATCCGGTGCTATCCCAAGACTATCAGGCATTCCAGCTGTTTTTCACCCAAACGACACTGGGCCTGAATCGCTTAGCCGGAATACTCTAGGCTGGTACAACGCGCGGGATCGACACTCCCGCCGTATCGACGACCCCGCCTGGTCCCATTAAGAGACCGGCTCGCTGAATCGGACGATCCTTTACAGTGACTACATGTGGCAACGACCGCACGACAGGATCTGGGACCTTTTTCGAATTACAGACAATGCTCCGGAGAGCTAGGCTGCCATGGCGTGAGGACGGATGAGCGCCAGAGTCTCTTGAAGCTGGGCATGAGCGTCTGTCAGCAGTGCCGGGAGCTTAGCCGACATAAATCGTGTGGCGGTAACGGCATGGGGATTGAATGGCAATGTAGCCGGGCGCCGGCTCGGCTCAAGCTCTTCGTAATCGGCGACAACACCGGCCAGATGAACGATGGACGCCGGGATGATGAATTCACCAGCATCATAAGGGCTCAGTTGACAGCGAATGGCCTGTTCGATTTGCGCAGGCATCCCCCAGGACCGGATGAGTTCAGCCCCCACTTCCGCAAAGTCACACCCAATGTTGGACTGCTCCACTTCGGCCAGAGAAGAATCGAGATACCCTGCTTCGATGAGAGCGGATTGGGCGCGCTGCGGGATGGTTTGGTAGAGAACGAGATGGCCGATGTCGCGCAGCAAGCCTCCGATAAAGAAACGTTCGCTGTCTTCGATACCGCAGGATTTGGCGATCTTCCCGGCGAGCAAGGCACAGAGCACGCTTTTGCGCCAAAACATGGCTCCATCCATAAGCTGAATCGGCATCCCAGAGAAGGTCCGGCCGACTGTCGTGGCGGTGACGAGGTCTTTGATGGCTTGCATGCCGACGATGTTGACGGCGCGCGAGACGGTGTCGATTTGCTTGGGAAACCCATAGAGGGGGCTGTTGACGATGCGGAGAAGCCTTGCGGAGATGGCCGGATCCAGCTTCAGGACATCGGCAAGATCGTCCATGGTCGAATCGGGATCGTCCACCACGTCCCGTACGCGGAAATAAATCTCCGGCAACGTAAACACGGTGGTACAGGACTGGACCAGTTCGCTGGCCGATGGCATGGTGGATGGCCTTTCGGTGGTGTCGATAGAGATCGGCTTCCGCCTTCTTTATCGGCTAGAAAGGAGAGAACTGTAGAAGAAGCCGTTCCATAAGCCGAATATGGAATATATTCGGAACAAATTTATATTAAGAATTGTGGCTGGGATAGCTGAACACTAGGTGCTTGGTTGGCCGGTCTCAAGATTTAAGGCGCCTAAGCATCCTGTAGTGGCTATCGTTATGAACCGAAACGCCCAGCGGTGGGACCAATCTGTTGTCGGATCATCTCACAACAGATTGGACCGATGGTCCCTTCACGTGGAACAAAGAGGTTGCCCATTTTCGGCTCGGGGCTTCTCCATGGGCGATTTCACACTATGATCGTGTGCTGCTGATCGCTTGGGCGCGCTTTTCCTCCAATTCGGCCCAGCGGGCGTAGAGGCGCTCGACTTCAGTCTGTGCCGAATGAAGGGCAGCATACCGCTCTTGCAAATCGGCGGCGGAAGAGGCGATGGAGGGATCATTAGCCGCCGCTTGGCACGTTGCGACTCGTTTCTCAGCCTCAACGAGCTTCGCTTCGATTTGCTCCCATTCCTTTTGCTCTTTGTACGACAACCCTTTTCGTTTGGACCGAGCCGCTGACACGCCGCTTTCTTTGTGGAATTGAGATGTTCTTTCTTCCGTCGTTTTTCTTACCTGTGCCGCTTCCCATTGGGCATAGTCGGCAAACCATTCGGTGCGGCCGGTCCCGTCCAGCGCAAGAAGCCGGGTAGAGACGCGGTCCAGCAACCACCGATCATGCGTGACCAGAACGAGTGCTCCGGCAAATTCGAGAAGGCTGTCTTCCAGCACATCCAGCGTCGGAATATCCAAATCGTTCGTCGGCTCATCAAGGAGCAAGAGATCGGCCGGTTGGAGCATCAGCCGTGCAATCAGCACCCGGGCCTGCTCTCCACCGGACAGTCGAGAAATTGGGAGATCCAGCTGCTCCGGCGTAAAGAGGAAGCGCTTGGCCCAGGACACCAGGTGCACGGACCGGTCCTGGTAAACGACGGCGTCACCGCCGGCTGGAGCAAGGGCACGCCGCAACGTCGCCTGCTGGTCCAATGACTCACGGTGTTGCTCGAAGGTCACCACCCGCAGCCGATCGGCACGAGTAATGGTGCCGTTATCCGGTTCTACTGTGCCGGCTAAGAGCTTGAGAAGGGTGGTTTTGCCGCTCCCGTTCGGACCGAGGAGGCCGATCCTTTCACCCGGCCCCATTATGATGTCGAGATCGCACACAACCGGTTTCCCCGCGAACGATTTCCCAATGCCCCTCCCCACCAGCAGTTGTTTCGACTTTCGTCCGGACGCGGTGAAGTCGATGCCTGCAGATGTGTCGCCCTGCCGCGATTCGATGTCTTGTAGTTCGTCGATCATTCGACCGGCCTGATTGATCCGGGCCTTCGCCTTAGTCGTGCGGGCCTTCGGGCCTCGCCTGAGCCATTCCACTTCCCGACGCACTCGATTGGCCAACGACGTTTGATAATCGGCCTGCGCTTGTAATGCGGCATCCCGTTGCTCCAAAAATTCACTGTACCGGCCGTTTGCCTGGAAGACGCCATTGACGTATCGACGATTTAATTCCCAGATCCGCGTGGTCACCGACTCCAAGAATCGCCGGTCATGGCTGATGACGATGAAGGCATGGGATTCGGCCTTCAGCAAGCCTTCGAGCCACAGGATGCCTTCGACGTCCAGATGGTTGGTCGGCTCATCCATGAGCAGCACGTCCGGCTCCAAAATCATCGACCTTGCAATCGCCAACCGTTTCTTCCATCCACCCGACAGCACCGAGACGGGCTGGTCCGAACGGACAAACCCGCCGAGACTGAGGGCTTTGGCGAGGCGTGCTCCCTGCTCATGCGGGTCCAGACCTTCGTCGAGGAGGACTTGGGCCAGCACGTTCTCGACCGAGCGTTGCTCAACAAACGAGGGTTCTTGCGGGACATAGCCGATACTGATCTGCCGCCGCACCGATCTGGTGCCGTAATCAGGATCTTCTAGACCAGCCAGGATCTTAAGCAATGTGGATTTCCCGGACCCATTGGGGCCGATCAGTCCGACATGATCACCGTCGCAGAGTCCAAGCGACAGGTCGGTGAACAACGGCTTCACGCCGTGGCTCTTCCCAATAGACTCACAGCTGAGTAATACAATCGGTGGCATGATTGGAAACGAATTGTGTATCTGATCTCAAGGAGCAAACGGACATCTTCTTCCGCAAAAGATGCTGAGCGCCGCCGCTTGCTCACGGCGCAGAATAGGGAACCCCAGATGCAATCGAAAGACAGACCCAACTTGTTTTAGTAGGTGATCCGACTCTACTGAGATTGCTGTTCCTCGAAGGCGCGTATGAGGTCGGAGACAGAGAGGACCCCGATAATGGTGGCATCGGCAGTCACCGGCAGGTGTCGGATTCCCTGCTTCTTCATCAGCGACATAGCGTCGGCTAAGGACTCGTCTTCTTCAATCGTGATGAGTGACCGGCTCATGCAGGTGGCGACGGTCGTGGTGTTCGGATCAAGTCCTTTGGCGACGGCTTTGCGCGTTAGGTCCGAATCGGTGATGATACCGATATACCGAGACCCGTCGTCGACGATCAGAGAGCCGACTTTATGTTTCTGCAATAGCTGCCCCGCTTGTTTAATCGTCGCTTCCTTGTGAATGCTTCGCACGTCATGCGACATATACTCTTCGACAAGTGCTGTCTCGATTCCTTTCCCTTTTCTTGTGGCCTGTAATCGGCGACGCAATTCGAGGTCAGCCAGGCAGCTCTCCAGTACTTGCCGTCGCTGTTGCAGGCTCTCACGTTCCACATTGTGGGTCCCGCTTTCCTGCGCTTCTTCCGGCAAGAGCGCCGACTCTCCGGTTTTCGCGAAGAAATAGGCTTCGGACTCATCGGACGCGGCTCCGAATACCTGACTGATGAGTTCTTCGGCTGCTTCATCGAAGTCTTCAAGCGAAGCCGACCCGCGCTTACGCGAAAGAAAGGGTTGAAATTTGACGAGCTGTTGTTTGAACCGTTCGACATACCGGTCGAGAATATCACTCCGTGTCAATCCCGTACGAACTCGCTTCGGCATAGAATAACCCTCCTCGCTTGTGAGGCGAGGATACCCTAAGCTAAGGTGAGGCTCAAGAGGTCCACACGATGCGACTTTTCGGGACCCTCTATTCGAATTTTGACCTTGATTTTTACGACTCTCCTCCTTATGCCATCCAAATAGGATATCGGCCGACGATTTTACAGCACCTCACGGGTGGGCCAGCTATGAAGAACCTGTTCTTCTTCACCTTGTTCGTGTTCTGTTCTGCACCGGCCAATGCAGATTGGATAGCAGTGGAGAAAAAGTACCAAACCGGTGATCGTGAGACCGTGTACTTCGATCCGACAACGATTCACCGAGATGAAACTCGCGCAAGGCTCTGGCAATTAACGGATATCGAGTGGAACAGTACGACTCGATTCTTGTCCTCTAAAACCCACAAGGAGTTTGACTGTGAGCGGTCTCGCGTTCGGATCCTGCAAGTTGTCGAATTTTCCCGCCAGATGGGTAAGGGAAGGCAGACCGCCGGCTTCATCGAGAACGGGAACTGGCAGTCGATAGAAGAGGGTACCGTCAATCACTCGCTTCGAGTGACGGCTTGCAAGAAACGCTAACTTTGCTTACCGGCCGATGACGCTCAGCGGCTAAACATCGTAATAAAGGAAGAACTCGTATGGATGCGGCCGTAAGCGCATCTGATCGATTTCCTTGTTTCGCTTATAGCTGATCCATGCCTCGATCAGATCCTCGGTAAACACCTCCCCTTTGAGGAGAAACTGGTGATCCTTTTCTAAGCTGTTGATTGCTTCCTCAAGACTCCCGGGCATGGTTGGGATACTCGCTGCTTCCTTCGGATCAAGATCATACAGGTCTTTTTCAGCCGGCTCACCGGGATTGATTTTGTTCTGAATGCCGTCGAGCCCCGCCATGAGCATCGCGGAAAAGGCCAAATAGGGATTACAGGATGGATCGGGAAACCGCACTTCGATCCGCTTGGCCTTTGGGCTGGGCGAGTACATGGGAATGCGGATGCCGGCCGATCGGTTCCGACTGGAGTACGCCAGCAACACCGGCGCTTCGAATCCCGGCGTGATCCGCTTGTAGGAGTTCGTCGTGGGATTGGTAAACGCCGCCAGCGCCGGCGCGTGCTTGAGAATGCCACCGATATAATACAAACAGAGCTGCGAGATACCGGCATAGTCTTTCCCGGCAAAGAGCGGCTTCCCATCTTTCCAGATGCTCTGGTGCGTATGCATGCCCGACCCGGCATCGCTGAAGAGCGGCTTCGGCATGAATGTCACGGTCTTTCCGTGTCGGCGCGCCACATTTTTGACGATGTACTTGTACATCATCATCTTGTCCGCGGTCCGCAAGAGAGAATCAAATCGGATATCGATTTCCGCCTGACCGGCCGTGGCCGTTTCGTGATGATGCTTTTCGACCTCGATGCCGACCTTTTCCATTTCCAGGACCATTTCGGTCCGGATATCTTGCTGGGTATCAGCCGGTGCTACCGGGAAATATCCCTGCTTGTGCCGGATCTTCCCCCCCAGGTTGATCCCCTCTTGCCCCATGTTCCATACGCCCTCCTCCGAGTCGATATAGTAGAAGCCGCTGTGACTGGTTTGGTCGTAACGGGCATGATCGAAGATGAAAAATTCGGCTTCCGGCCCCCAGAATGAGTTGTCGCCGATCTTGGTGCTCTGCAGATACTTCTCAGCCTTTTGCGCGATAAACCTAGGGTCACGTTCGTAGTTCTCTCGAGAAATGGGATCCACGACATTGCCGGCCAGACTGAGTGTCGGCACTGCGGTGAAAGGATCCAGGCATGCCGTGGCAGGGTCCGGCACCATCAACAAATCGCTGTTGTTAATGGCCTTCCAGCCACGGATCGACGATCCATCGAGTCCGGAACCGTCCTTAAACAACCCTTCCGTCAGCTCGCTCACAGGGATAGTCATATGCTGCCATACGCCCGGCAGATCGACGAATTTCAGATCGACCATCTGGACCCTGTGTTTTTTGGCAAACTCCAATACCTCACGCACGTTCATGCCCTTCCTCCTTTGGAAGATCCCCGCGATGGTGTTCCACCGATTGGATCCTTTACCGTCACAGCGCGGTTTCCCCAGTCTCGCCTGTCCGAATGCGCACGACCTCACTCAACTCTCGAACGAAAATTTTCCCATCTCCGATACTGCCGGTTTTCGCCGCGCAGATGATGGCCTCAATCACCCGAGATACCTGGGTATCCGTCACAGCCACCTCGATTTTCACCTTTGGGACGAATTCGATCGTATACTCCTGTCCTCGATATATTTCCTTATGACCTTTTTGACGCCCAAAGCCTTTGACTTCCGATACCGTCATCCCCTGGACACCGATTTCCAAGAGGGCATCCTTGATCTCTTCAAGTTTGAACGGCTTGACGATGGCCTCAACCAGCTTCATGTCGATGCCCTCCTTGCCCGACCAGCTCAGAAACCCCGAGTGCCCTCAAATGGGTCCATTCAGGGAGCAGCGCAGCGAACCGGAGAGCCATGGCTTCGTCACGCAAAAGCCATGGCTACACTACCTTTCCCTTTGCTTCGGGGCGGTTATCATAGCCCATCCGTTCCGCTCACTCAACGTGGAAATCGTGTAAATCCTTCAGAATTGTCCGATCTCTTGTATGGCCAACGCTCCGCAGCCCTGGCGCCTCATTCCTAACAGAAATCACTGGAGATAATTCCCGAGTACCATCTGTATGGTGAGGAAGGAACTACTTGGTGCGGTAGCCGTTCGTAATCGGCATCCGTCGGTCCTTGCCGAAGGCACGCTGAGTGATCTTGACACCAAGGGGAGCCTGACGTCGCTTGAACTCGCTGCGATCAACCATGCTGACCACGCGCGCCACCGTTGCGCGATCGAACCCTGCCTCGACGATTTCGTCGAACGAGCGGTCTTCTTCAACATACGCTCGAAGGATCGGATCAAGAATCGCGTACGGCGGAAGGGAATCTTCATCTTTTTGATGTGGCCTTAACTCGGCGGTCGGCGGTCGTTCCAGGATACGTTTGGGAATCACCGGCGACGGTTCGAGTTCATTACGGAACCTTGCCAGGCCATAGACCATCGTCTTCGGCACATCCTTAATGACGGCGAACCCACCGGCCATATCACCGTAAAGTGTCGAATAGCCCACGCTTAGCTCACTTTTGTTCCCCGTGGTCAAAACCAGATGCCCAAACTTATTGGACACAGCCATGAGGATATTTCCGCGAATGCGCGCCTGAAGGTTTTCCTCGGTCGCATCTTCCGAGCAGCCGACAAATGCCGGTGCGAGCGACTTTCGATAGGCGTCAAGTGTCGGAGTAATCGAGATGGTCTTCAAGTCGATACGAAGACGTCGTACGAGTTCCCCAACATCCTCTTTGCTTGCATGTGACGTGTACGGTGACGGCATGAAGATCCCGAGCACCCGCTCCGCACCAAGCGCATCCACCCCGATTGACGCGGTCACTGCCGAATCGACGCCCCCGCTCAGCCCAATCACCACTCGACTAAACCCATTTTTCAGCACATAATCTTTCACGGCTAGTACCAGAGCCTGGTACACCTGTTCGATCTCCTCCAGTGGTTCGGCTAATCCTGGCAGAATTCGGGTCCGTTTCATTTTTTTGGCCGTACGGTGGGCCACCAGACGGTGGACAACCGAAACAGCTTTTCCACTCCGTGTCGCCTTTCGTCCATGAGCCATACGCCCATGCAAAATGGCATTCACCTTTACATCAGCCACAAGTAATTCTTCCTGAAACGCGTGCCCACGGGCGATCACATTGCCGGATGGATCCAGTATCAAGCTGTTCCCGTCGAAGACTAACTCGTCTTGTCCTCCGACCATGTTCGTATACGTGAGAATGACGCCATTTTCCCGAGCTCCGGTCGCCAACATCTGCTCTCTTGAACGACTTTTGCCGAGATGAAAGGGAGAGGCATTGATATTAACGATCACCTCAGCACCGGAGGCGGCTTCTACACAGTAAGGCCCTTGGGGTAGCCACATATCTTCACCGATGGTCACTCCGATGGTCGTTCCTTTGACGACGAACAACGGAAGCGTCCGCCCAGGATGAAAATAACGGCTTTCATCGAATACCCCATAGTTTGGCAAATACCATTTGCTATAACTCCCAATTAACTTTCGATCGGCAATCAATGCCGCCGCATTGTAGAGCGTATGCTGCCTAACTGAAGCTATCGACTGCTGGGAAGAATGTACGTCGCGTTCCTTTTCCTGCCTGACGTAGCCAACCACAGCAACCAATCCTCGACAGGCTTGAATGATTTCGTTGAGAGCACGTACGTTATCTTCCACAAAGTGCGATTTAAAAAGTAAGTCTTCAGGGAGGTAACCGGTAATCACCAACTCGGGAAACGCGACCAAGTCGGCTTTGGCTTTCTTCGCCTCGTGGAGCCACCTCAGGATCCTATGGACATTCCCGGTGAGGTCCCCGACAGTCGGGTTCATCTGCGCCATCGCGATTCGCAATGTCCGCATAGAGCTCCGCTAAAACAAGCCTCTCCTCAAGGACCAAACACGCTCCATACAAAAAAAGAGGTTCATGCGGACTCCGCCCTTTGGGCGAGAGACAGGGAATTAGGCATGACCATGAGGAGAGCAGACCCGCGACCCTGAGATCCATTGTTCAAATACGTGTTTTTCAATGGGGCCTATCCGCACTTGTCCAATACGTTCCGGCCATACTCCAATCACACGTCCCGCTGACACCTTCTTATCGTGCAGCATGGCGCTCCATATCTTCTGCGGTGTCCACCGTGGCATACGGTCACTCAAGCCCGCGTCCTTTACGGTACGCCGGATCTCTTCGACGACTGTACGGGAGCAGATGTCCTGAAAACAGGCGAGCTCGGCTTCCTGCACTAATCCAATTCCCACCGCTTCTCCATGGACTAATGACTTATACCCTCCCAGCGCTTCTAAAGCATGTCCGATGGTATGACCATAGTTGAGGATTCGTCTGCGATCCGATTCTCGTTCATCCGCTGCAACCACCTCCGCCTTTATCTCGCAGGATCGTTTCACCACTGCCGCGACGATACCAGGTGCTTGCCTTCGCAATTCGGACATGTGTCGCTGCAGATAGGAAAAAAAGGTCTCGTCCGCGATGATTCCGTACTTAATGACCTCCGCAAGCCCGGCCACCAATTCCCGAGCGGGTAAGGTATGAAGAGTCAATGGATCGATCCATACGGCGCGTGGCTGATAAAATGACCCGACCAAGTTCTTTCCCAGCTTATGATCAACACCGGTCTTTCCTCCGACACTGGAATCGACCTGTGCAACAAGAGTGGTCGGCACCTGAATATAGGGGATACCACGTTGGTAGATGGAGGCAGCAAAGCCAGCCATGTCGCCTACTACCCCGCCGCCGAGCGCCAAAAGCATAGACGACCGCTCAAATCGATAGCGTGCCAACATATCGAGGATTCTTTCCACCGTCTTAAGTGTTTTCCACCGCTCTCCAGGATTCAAAATAATGGGTAGGGGATCAATCCCGCATCTCCTGATGGCCTCTAGGCTTCTCTTCAGATAATGATGGGCGACGTGCCGATCAGTTACAATTCCAACCTTTCCTATTACTCCCTGCGCCTTCAATCTCTTGCCAAGCCTCTCCAAAAGTCCGGCTTGGATGACAATTTCATAGGTTCTTTCGGCTAAGGAAACAGGGACGGTGAAAATCGCAGACATTTCGTGGTCCGGGAAAATCCGACGGACTAGCAGGCCATTGGATGGTCATGGTATCACAGCTACGACAAAACTAAAATGACGTGTGCCATCTTGGAAGGTCGCTCGGACAAGCATGTCCGTTCAATTATCGTTGTGGGACAAAACAGAAAGCGTGGTGATGCCGAGAGGCATCACCACGCTTTCCCAATCATAAGGCCGGAACGATCCTATGTTTTAATGATGCTCGGAGTGAGAAAAATAAGTAGCTCTTGTTTCGAGACGGTCTCAGACTTATTTTTAAACAACCAGCCCAATACCGGCATACGAGACAGATAGGGAACCCCTTGCACATTATTCCCTTGTGTATCGACAAAGACACCGCCGATCACCATTGTTTCACCATCCCTAACGATGACTTGGGTGGTGGCTTCTCGTCGATCAATGCTCGGTCCCGCCGGATTGCTTCGCGCCCCGACGGCATTTCGAGTCGCTCGCACCCTCATCAAGATTCGCTTCCCTTCTTCCTTCGGATCACGCGAGGTGATCTGGGGCGTTACATTCAACTCCAAGTTTGCATCGACAAACGTCGTTTGTGTACCCTGCAGGGAGGTTGTCTGGAAAGGAATCGATTCTCCTTGAGAAATCTTGGCCTCCCGCTTGTCCAACGTGGTGATCTTCGGCGCCGCAATCACCTTGCTCAAGCCTAACAACTCGCCTGCAGATAGCCGCATATCTAAAGCAAAATCGCCACCGAGTTTTCCAAAAGTCCATCCAATCGATGGAACAGCCGGCAATCCACCGACCTGAGCCGGCAAATTAACCAGGAAGGTACGATCTATCGTGGTACTCCCTGTTCCAGCTATCTGCCCAAAGGGGCCGGTAATGTTTGAGAGCGCAAAGAAATCGGTGGGCGTGCGATTGCCCGCTTGGAAACCCCACTGAATCCCTAATCCTCGAGCATACACCGTATCTGCTTGAACAATGCGCGCTTCGATCTGAACCTGAGGAACTTCCAAATCAAGCCCCTCCACCAACTGTTTTACGATTGCCAGCTTGGATTCCGTCTCGCGGACAACCAAAGCATTGCTTCCTGCATTAAATTGCATGAGGCCGCGCGGACTCAAGTTCTGTCGTAAAGATTGCATGAGTTCTTGGGCCTGGAGATTCCTGATATAAAAAACGCGGTCGACTAACTCTTCAGCCTTGGTCTTGGATTCCTTGGCCCGTGCTTCTTCGTCCTGCTGCTTGGCAATATTGGCCAGCGAATCGACCCATACGATGCTCCCTTGGCGAATCATGCCCAAGCCATTCATCTTCAATAGCATATCAAGCGCCTGATCCCACGGTACACTCACCAATTTCATGGTGACCTTCGACTTG
Organism: uncultured Nitrospira sp.; assembly: GCA_964465695.1. Lineage (GTDB taxonomy): Bacteria > Nitrospirota > Nitrospiria > Nitrospirales > Nitrospiraceae > Nitrospira_D. The sequence goes on along the minus strand of CAYXKP010000068.1, from coordinate 6,365 downwards.
ACACCTTCGCCGACCACGATGTTGAAGCCACTGACTTCGGCGATCAATCGAAGGATGTTCGTAATGTCGGCCTGCTGAAAGTCGAGCGAGATGCGGCGTCCTACAAACCGAGACTGTCCTACTACAAGATCATCAGACCGATCGTCCTTTTCAGCCGATGCACTTTCTCCCGCCATCTGAACGCGCTGTACTTTAAACTGGGACTGCGTGGGAACGACCATTCGGGTCGCCCTTCTGGCCGCATGATCCCCCGAGTCGAACAATACCTTGCGTGCTCGGGGTGTGACTACAGCGCGCGCTCTCTCCCCATCAAACTGTGCGGTAACCGCCGGGGGTGCTTTCGGCTCACTGGGTTTCAGTGTAATCAATATCTTATTCTCCTCGCGGTCGAGAGAAAAGCTTGGCCGTTCCGGCACATCGAACACTAATCTGACCTTATCAGCATGGTGTCCCACTCTGATCTTTGTGAGCAGAGAGTGATCGGCCCGCAACACCGATCGTCTCAGAGTGGACGATACGGCGGGAATATCGACGATTAAACGAGATTCATCTAAGAAATTAGCCTCAGGAAACAGTTGACCATCACCCACGACCACTACGGTTATCCGATCCGTTTCGGGACGGACGTCAATTGAGATTACGGACTGCGCCAGCAATCGTGTGGTAGTTCTTTCGGCTCGTGCAGCATCACTCCGCTTTGTCAAGTCGATCGCTTCGGCAAACACGGAAGTCTGGAGAAATATAGGCATGGCGGCGAGGGATAGTCCCAAGGCTCCGATGAAACATCCAGCGGCTATGGAGTGATGTGCGCACAAAAATAGTGGTTTCATTCTGAGCCCTCTTTAGGGTGTAGGAGCTTGACATGTTCTCGCTCTTGCTTTTTGCCATACACATCCGTAAACCGTTCCTGGACAATGATTCCGCGCTCCGTAATTGCGCTGACCACTCCGTTATTTTGTCCGATCCTCGTTCCCCGTCGAACGGTATATCCATGTCCTTCTGGCGTCTGCACCATAGCGGTATAGCCGTATGCCCCCCATACAATAGCGATAAGATTGAGTTCGGTCAGAGTCACCCGTTGCAATGGTGGAAGCGTTGTATCCGTCTTTCCTGGTTGCAGTTCCTGGACGATAGGTGCAAATGGATCTCGACGGCCGGATGGATCATACCCACCTCCAACCATGCCGTCTGGTACGGAAAGCTGGGAAGGTACCTGGGAATTTGAACCTGATGCTGGCGCTTCTATTGCTTGCGGAGCCATCTTCTGGATTTCCGGTACTGAAGGCAGCCTGAGAGCATCCGGCCGCATCTGAGTCATCAAACCAGGACCGGAAGAAGATTCGGCCTGTGTATCTATGCTTCCCCAAAGGAGGATACCTGTGCACACTACGCCGGCACCAAGTGCCAGAAAATATTCTGCGGGCTTCTTTCTTATATGCTCGACGTGCATGATGGTATCACGATGTCGCTATTTCCCAGCTTGAGCCACCTTGGGAGCATTAGCCGAAGGAGATGTTCCGGAAACCGGCTTCTCTTGAGGCGCCGCATATGCCACGAGGTCAAAGGTCGTTTGCGATACAACTCTTCCATGGTCAATCTTCGGTGATCCCATCTTCAGCCCCGACACCGTAATGATTCGAGGGAGTCGATTGATCCGATCGAAAAACAGTGCGGCCGTATGATAAACGCCGGCTACTTCCACACTGACTGGCATCTTGACAAAAAGCTTCGACGCATCTTCCGTTTGGGGACCAGGCTTCCACAGCTTTATATCGAGTCCCAATCGCACTCCTAGATCAGACACTTGCTTCAGGAGCATGATTGCTTCTTCTTCCGGGGGAAGACGCTCTTTTTTCTTAGCCAGTTCAATTTCAAGCTGCTTGTTCGCGGCGACCAATGCATCGAGATGTTTCACCTTGATCGTGAGCGTTTGAATTTCACTCTCCAGCTTGCTGTTGTCCGCCTCTAGCGACGTGATGGCTGCAGACTTAGGCTCTGCAATGTAGAAATAAAAGCCGGCAATCATGCCGCCTACGAGCAAGAGTAACAGCGCGGCCTTTTGTGAGGCCGGCACATTGCGAAGAGCATCAAGGTTAAGCTGTGGCAAAGCCATCGCTATCCCTTCAGGCGGAACGCCAAGCGAAACTGGTACAAATTGATTGTGTTTTCCACCGCAGCTTTACTTTCCTGAAGATTGATACCGGTGAAATACTCCGTACGTCTCAAGTTGTTCACGAATTCCACTACGTCGTCGTTTGTTAAGGCCTTTCCTTCCAACTCAACGGTATCGGATACCACACCGAGCTTTGTGAGCCACACTTTGAGCGGCTCTAAACTTTGACTCACATGGTCGAGAACTTTGACCGGGCCCATTCGTGATTGCTCGAGCTGATCTATAATTTTGTTCTTATCCTCAAGAAGCTTCTTCCTTTGTTCAAAATCTTGTACTTGCTTGACCTGTTCTTTCAGATGAGCAACTTGCTTTTCCTTATCTCGTTTTTCCTCCTGCCGCGCTTCTAACTCACTGTCCAATGCGGCCGAATACCACCAACACCCGGCCATCGTAACCACTATTACGCCGACCCCGAGTAGAGCCTGCGCGCGCACGTCATATTGAGGTTTGGCTGGCCTTCCTTTAGGCCCACCCGGAAGGAGGTTGATCCGAATCATCTGTCTCCCACTGCTCTCAACGCCAGCCCGACTCCGACCGCTGCTGACGGAGCTAATTCCGCCAGTAAATCAGAGTCGATGTCACATCCTGTGACATCGATCTCGGCAAACGGATCCGCCATTTCGACGGGCAATTGCATCCGATCGCCAAGCTGCTGAATCAGGCCTTTTGCCCGAGCTACGCCACCACAGACGAGTACACGACTGAGCTCAGCATTGGCGGTCGACGTCTTGAAGTAGTCCACCGTCCTAGCAATCTCTGACGCGACTTCCGCATTCACACCGTCTAAGACGCCGGTCAGGGACATCCCATCAGAATCCGCTGCTCGGTCCTTCTTCTTGCTTTCTTCCGCTTCCTCGAAGGAAAGCCCTATCTCGCGTTGGATCGCTTCCGTGTATCTATTTCCACCCAACGGGATATCCCGTGTAAACAACGACGAACCGGCACGGACGATGTTCACATTCATCACACTCGCACCAAGATTCACCAATGCCGTCGTCTCTTCCTGTGCCATTGGGTAGTTAATCGCGTGCATGTTCTCAACCGCAAACGCATCGACATCCATGACCATTGGGATGAGTCCGGCCGCCTTGACTAGTTCGGTCAATTCATTAATCTTGTCTTTTTTCGCCGCAACAAGAATTACCGACATATCTCCCTGCTGATCTTCCGACCCATCTGGCGGTAAGACATGAAAGTCGATATTGACTTCATTGATGTCGAAGGGAATGTACTGTTCCGCCGCCAATTTCACCTGCCCTTCCAACTCTTCGTCCGGCATCGGCGGCAGACTGATCTTCTTCACAATGACCGCGTGCCCGGAGATCGAGATGGCAACGTGCTTGTTCTTGACGTTGGTTTCCTCAAACAATTCGCGAACAGCTGAAACCACACGCCCCTCATCCATGACAGTCCCATCTACAATTACTTCTGGTTCCAGCGGTTTCACGCCGAACTTGTGAAGAAAGTACCGTCCCTTACTTTCCTTCAGCTGAGCGACTTTGATGGCACTGGATCCGATGTCGAGCCCCACTAATTGTCGGCGAGGAGTCAGCATTGCGAAAATATCGGTTTCCACGAGCTTTTTAAGTGAAGTCAACATGCGGTGTCTCTCACTCTACCCGACAGCCTTTCTGGCGCGAATAACTTTTTCGATTTCCTCCACATTCTTTCTCTTATACAGTCGCCAATTTCTCCAATCTCTAGCTGGTTGATCAATGACTCCGTCCCGTTCCCAGCGGAAGAGCGTGGCCTTGGAAATGTCGAACAACTCACACACCTGATGGGCTTTGAATCCTAATCCATTGTGTCTTTGTTTAGGTTTGTTCACTTGAGTGTACTTAACTAGTTCATAACCTGATGGTTATTCACAAAGCTAAGTATAGTCAATATGCTCTACCTGTCAAGGAAACGACTCGAAGTGGAGAGTACGGCAGAAACGCAATGGGTGTTCAACAACTGCTTACGTTTTGTCGACATCTCGGTGTTTAAGGCCGACTTCGTACCCCAGAGCGGCAAGGCTTTCTCGGAGACGGCTGGCGACCGCGACCGAACGATGACGTCCACCGGTACATCCAATACCGATGGTCAAATAACTACGCCTCTCCCTTTGGAATAGCGGCAAGAGAAACTTCAACAGGCTTTCGAGGTGTTCTATGAGTGAAACAGCCTCAGGATCTGTGAGAACGAAGGTCCGGACCAAGGGATCCTCTCCGGAAAGTGGCTTGAGTTCAGGAATGAAAAATGGGTTCTTAAGAAAGCGCACGTCAAACAACAAATCGATATCGTACGGCACACCGAATTTATATCCGAAAGTCATGAGTGAGATCGTCAGTCGTTTATCAGAAGACTCCCGCTGAAACTGCTTCGCAAGCAACTCACCCAGTTCATGGACCGTCAAATCGGAAGTATCGATGATTCGATCTGCCCGGCGTCGGAGTTCTGCCACACGTTCCTTTTCAAACCGAATTCCATCCACGACAGGGAGGTGCGGCAAAAGCGGATGAGGGCGCCTGGACTCTGAAAATCGTCTGATTAATACCTCCTCACGGGCCTCCAGAAATAGCAGCCGAACGGCATGACCGAGCGCTTTCACTCTCTCCAAGATACCGACGAAATCCGAAAAGAACGCCCGCTCTCTAATGTCAATCCCCAGAGCGACGTTGGCGATTTCGCTATACTGCTGATTGCAGAGTTCAACAAAGGTCGGGAGGAGGGCGGGGGGAAGATTATCGATGCAAAAATATCCGGCATCCTCAAATGCTTTGAGGGCATAGGTCTTTCCGGAACCGGACAATCCGCTGATAATGACGAGATTCAGTCTAGCCATGAAGTCGGAATTGTATCGGTAGGCATATTTGATACTCCTCTTGGGAGTTCAACATCAGCCCTACAACATTCAACGACCTGGAGTGCGCTGTGCCATCTCGAAGGTATCCATTCGGAGTCACTCAGGCGCATTGACTGCGCTCAGTGATTGAACGATCGAGATTCCACGAAAGATTCACGAGGGAAACGCGATCAAGATCTCTTCAGCTTGGTCGGTTTATGATGAGCGAGACGCTCTTTCCATTTTCGAAACTGCGCGTCCACACGGTCGACGAGGGCGTCGATTGTGGCATACATCTCGGGGGTTGATGTCTTAGCCTGCACTCGTTTGCCGCTGACGGCACCAGTGACTTCGGCCTTATGTTGAAGCTTCTCGACTCCCAACACCACTTGCAATGATCCGACTTTCAATCCGTACCGATCCAGGCGACCGAATCGGGTTTCGACATAGCTTCTAAGCGCTGGTGTGATATCCATGTGGCGACCGGTGATCCTCAGCTTCATGCCCACCTCCAATTTGAGCCTGGTTGGATGCGAAGCGACGACGATCAAAAAAAGCGTTTTCGTTGACTGGCGGATGGGACATTCAACTCGGCTCGATATTTAGCCACAGTTCTCCGTGCGATAAGCACCCCCTGCTTCCGAAGCCGGGCCGCAATTTCCTCATCTTTTAAAGGACGCTTCGCATCCTCTTCAGCCACCATTGTCTTGATCATATCTCTGACGGACACGGAGGAATGCATGCCCGATGGCTCATCTGCCCGCTGAAGTCCAGCATTGAAGAAGAACTTAAGTTCCAACATGCCCTGCGGGCAATACATATACTTATTGGCCGTCACACGACTGATCGTCGATTCGTGCATCCCGATATCCTCGGCCACTTGCTTGAGTACCAAGGGCCTAAGGTATTGGACGCCATGGTCAAAAAACTGTTCTTGAAACTTGACGATGCTGGAAACCACCTTCACGATTGTCCGATTTCGTTGCTCAATGCTTCGAATAACCCACTGAGCCGCCCGTAACTTTTCATCCATATACGCTTTTGTTTCCGGGGTTCCACTTTGTCCGGAAGAAATAAGCTGCTTGTAATACGGACTGATTCTCATGCGTGGGAGCCCATCGTCGTTCAATAGCACGACCCACTCCCCTTCATTCTTGACGACAAACACATCGGGCACAATAACGTAGTTTTGAGTATTTGCGAACGGCCTTCCCGGTTTTGGCTCAAGCTCCCCAATGATTTTTGTGGCTTGAAAAACTTCCTCAACCGTGACGTTCAATGCCTTGGCAACTTTGGCATACTGTTTTTTTTCCAAGTCCTTCAAGTGGTGCAAAACGATGCTTTCAATAATCGACCCTTTCAACG
>CAYXKP010000067.1:0-22915 GCA_964465695.1 uncultured Nitrospira sp. | reverse complement strand
GATCTTCCAAATTGATGTTGTTCCCACGCGGAAGGACTTCGATTTCCCTCCGGCTCAGTGAATAGGTCTCGCTGGATGCCTTGGTGTTGACCGGCGGCAAGGGTGCCACCACCTCCAGCGACACCTCCTTGGTTTTAGAAAGGGTCAGGGTAATCGGTTTCAAGGGCTCTTCTGCCAACGTGAGCACCACATATTCACTCCGATAAGTCTCCTGCACGGCACTGACGGAATACGTGCCATTCTCGGGAACGGTAATCTTGAACTCCCCGGCATCGTTCGAGACCCCGGATGATACCATTTGACCATCTTGACTCTTCACTTCAATGATTGCCTGCGGCACTCGCCGAAGATCTTGGTTTTGAACGACTCCCTTGATCGTCTGGGTCGGGTCCCTCTCCTCGGCTTGTACGTACGGCGACATCCCCCATACCGCAATCACTGTGATCGAAATCAACCATGCGCCCGACACACGTCTCATGACTGAGTACATCATGCCCTCCTCGTCCACAAATACTGGGATAACCGAGAAAAACGGATGGGCTAGGCCTGCTTGGCGCACGGCCTATCAACCATCCTGACGGCTTGCTGTAGCTGTTCGGCTATACTTGTGGGGGAGCGCGGGAAGGTCCGACGAGCGAAGGAGCGGCCGATAGCAAAATCAATTCAGATGGTAGATCCTGCTGCCGAACGATGTCGCAAAGGGCCAATCGTGGAACGTCAAGGTCGGCCGAGCCGGCCATATGGTGCTGAACCCACTGACAGATATCGGTGTCCGAATGTTCATGACCATCGGAATCAGCTGCGGCCAACTCATGGTGAACGTCCTGGGCCACGGCGAACGGAGCCAACCCCAGGATGATGCACATCATCCCTAACGCGACTCCTGCACGGAGTCGCGAGAAGAGATCTCTTGGTCTTATCGGAAACATGGTCGTAGAATAGGCATCCATGGGGCGGAATTGCAAGAACTGTCGGGCGCGCGTCACATCGGCTCAATTCCAGGATCGAATCACTCGGTATGGACTTTTCCTACATTATTACGTTAGATTACTACCCCCTCAGATATCGAGACGAATAAGAGCCTTAAAGGAAACCACCCCTCATGAATAGACCGATAGACAATCAGCATGTCATTGAAATTAAGGCGTTGCCCTCTCCGCGCGCCATCAAGACCAAATTGCCCATTACCGACCAGGCGGCGGCGCTCGTGGTCGAGAGCAGAGAAGCGATCCGCCATATTCTCCATGGCCGGGATCGGGATCGGCTGGTGGTCATCGTGGGCCCCTGTTCGATTCACGATCCGGATGCCGCCTACGAATATGCGGCCAAGCTCAAACCGGTTGCCGATGCCCTGCGTGATCACTTCCTGATCGTGATGCGGACGTACTTTGAAAAGCCACGAACCACCATCGGCTGGAAAGGCCTCATCAACGATCCGCACCTCGACGGCACCTGCGATATCGCGATGGGGATGGAGTTGGCCAGAACGATCCTCCTCAACATCAATCGAATGGGGCTTCCTTGCGGCACTGAATTGCTGGATCCGATCAGTCCCCAGTACATCGCCGATCTGATCAGTTGGACGGCGATCGGCGCCCGCACGACGGAGAGCCAAACCCATCGAGAAATGGCCAGTGGAGTCTCCATGCCCGTCGGTTTTAAGAACGGAACCGAAGGCAGTCTCCAAGTCGCGGTCAATGCCATGTTTTCCGCTCGTACCCCTCACCATTTCGTGGGCATCAACGCCGACGGCCAGACCGCAATCATCAAGACCATGGGCAATCCCGACCGCCATATCGTGCTGCGTGGCGGAGGCGGAAAGACGAACTATGAAGAGGAACAGGTCGTTCAGGCTGAGGCAGCGGTTGCCGGAGAAGGCATCGCCCGACCTATCATGATCGATTGCTCTCATGACAATTCCAAGAAAGACCACACGCGCCAGGGCCTCGTCGCCCGCGAAGTCCTGAGACAATTCCATGATGGTCGGCAGACCATCATGGGGCTGATGATCGAAAGCAACCTCAATCCCGGCAGACAGGCGTGGAAAGAAGGCGTGACCCTCCTTCATGGCGTCTCCATCACCGATGCCTGCTTGGGCTGGGGCGAAACCGAACGTTTGTTGCACGAGCTCGCCGCCGCTATCACTCCGAAGCCGGTCTCCTGATCTCTACCGGTTCCCTCTACCAGAAGCTCTTGTGCCTTTGCAGCGATGCCCACAGGACTCCGTGACCGATGGGCCATCGGGATGCCGATGGCCGCAACCGAGATCACCGAGTCCACCGCCGAACATGTTCTTCAACGTGGCCGGCGGTGCCAGCGAATCGGACGGAAGATCGGACAGACCCGCCATATGTGCCGCAAGATCGACTCCTGCCGAAAAGGGTGAAAGGATCCGCCTCAGTTCCGTTCCGCAATGCGGGCAGATCTTGACCGGTGGGTCGCCCATCCCTTGCCGAAATGCGAACCGTTTCGGGCAATACAACGATGCTAAGCAGTACTCCGCCATATACTCATAAATCGGCATGATTTATCCTTTACTGCTGATCTTTGATCCCGCACGTAGGTTCACTGGTCATTTATCGAACCCCTACGAGTTCAGCTTGTATTGAATCGGTACCCGCAACACGATCCGGGACCGACCCAGCGGCTAGGTCAACGCCAGAGGACAGGACTCACGAATGACCTCCAGGGCGGCGCGATCCAGCACCTCATGCCCGGACCCTGTCGCAACAACCGCATCGAGCAAATGGCCCCGTTCATCGATGATGACCCGCACAATCACACGCCCTTCCCATCGGTTCATACGGGCCTCCTGCGGATACCGCTTCAAGTCCGTGACCCGATTCCACAGGAGGGACATCAACCAATTAAAGTCATCGTCCGCACGGCGGGAAACTGTATCATGCGGCGTTGTGGTGGACGGCGTCGGGGTGTGCGTCGGCGGCACCTCGGATCCGACAGCAGGTTCGTCCGAGTGACCGCTTGATGTGGTGTATGCGCTCTCAGCAGCCGGACTCGCTCTTGGTCGATCGTCATCTGCTTGATCTGTAGCCATAGAAGCCGTCTGCGACGGCCCGCTCAAAGTCTCAGGCGAAGGGAGGTTTTCAGCGCCATGGGCCTGAGGCAATGTCGTTGGGATAATCGGCATACCTGAGGTTTCCGGCGGGTGTGAATCGATCGCCGTGGACATCATCGGCGTAGGAACTCTCGGTGCAAGCTTGGTCATGGACGTTCTAACCGCCTCATCTACACGGCTGTTTTGCTGCGATGGCTCTTTGCTCCGCTGTGCGTCGCTTTTCAATTCCGACGGCGGATTGGCTATTGAGACTTCCCACTGAAATGCCGGCTGCATCACCGTTGCATGCTGCGATACCATCCACAGACTCAGCCCCCACAGAACCGCATGCACCGCCAGGGAGCAGGCCAAGCCCCGCATCATGGTTTGAGTCATCTCCGCATCCCCTTCATCGGTGTAATGCCGTCACGCGTGTACGGAGAAATCCTCTCCACATCCCCGATACCGCTAATCCTCCGCCCAGCACGCACCAAATCGACATCAGCGTCCGGCGAAGATCGCAGTGTTGCGAGAACCAGGGTAGGTCCCACCGATGGAACGTATCGAACAGCCGGTGATAGAGCCGGCGACTGGGATCCACCCGTTCTACGACGGCACCCGTCCGCCCATCCACCTGCACGCCTCGTGCGTCGGGTTCAATTGCCTCCACCAGAATCAGCGTCGAGGCCTCGTCCGCGATTCTCAGACAGATACCGGCGTCGTTTCCAACGGGCTTCGTGACGGTCAGCACTCCATCACCGAGAAGGGAGCTGGCTGCTGACTTCACCAACTCCTCCTGAAACTCTTCGCGCGGACGCTCCTCCGGAGAAGTCACCGCCAGGATTTGGCGGTGCAAAGAAGATTCACGGACAATGAGATGTACGATACCGGCCAACTTGATCACCCGAATCTCCTTGACGTCATCACGCACCGGCACTGTTGAGAAATCCGCTATGGTTTCGATGTCGCGCGGAATGAGCCGTCCGCCCATAAATTGTTCACGATCCTCCGCATTGATCGTCCCGTCAGAAAACCAGCGGCCATGGTCCATTGATAGCCAACCGCTCGCCATCCAACAGCAGGCCGAGGCGCCGGCAATCACGCCGAGCCCTCGATGAATCTTCAAACGGCCCGTCAAAAGTCCCGGCCAATCCTGTTTCGACCACTCTCGGCCAAGGATCAGGACACCGAAGAACAAGGTCGCTGTTCCGGCCGCGCTCACCCACCAGACGACTTGATCCCACCAGACCCAGTGGCGCCTGAGCCAGGGCCAATACCACCAATGGATAACCGCGCCGACCAGATTCCACCGTCGCTCTTCCGCGGTCGTGTCTTGTACAACGTCCCCCGTCACGCTTGAGACATACAGGACGGAGCGGCTTTGTCCGGACAGTTGCACCTTCCACAATGGTCGATGCGGATCGAATCGCTGATGCACCGTCCAGACATCGTGATCGATCAGGTTCATGTCTTCGACCGATGTGCCTGGCGCAAACTGCAACGCGGCGCGACGGGCCCAGTCCCGAGAAAGGGGCGCGATCGGTTCTGCCTCGTCGGCTGTGACCGCCGCCATCGCGCCAGTCAGATATTGCGCCGTGGCCACCGGTCTCCCGCCGACCATTCGGATACGCACCGACTCGATCCCGTCCGATCGATCCAATCGCTGCACTAGTCGGTCGAGCGCCGCACAACAGTCGTGCAGTCGAACAGCTTCGGCAGTCGTCAACCACTCTCGCTCCGCCAAACCGGGATAGGGCACCCACAGCAACACCATCCCCGATAGAAACCAGAGCAGCACCGCCGGGCCCAATACGAGACCGAGCCGACGATGCAGCGCCCGTATCATTCCCTCTTGCGTCATCGCCTTAACCCGCATTATTCATGACTCTTCTGCTGCAATCGCCGACCCACTGTGACATTCTTCGTCGCTTGTTGTTCGTGAAGCGTGAAGCGCGGGACGGAATACATCAGTCCGTAATGACGCATGCGAGATACGAGAGACGCTTCACGCGCAGGAGAGCGAGTGGTCTTTTTCAGCATCCTGTTAGAAGCGAGCCGTGAGCATCACTTCCATCGTCCGTGGCGCGCCAAGCAACACCTGGCTCGGGTAGAACGGATCCGCCCAGATCGCATAGGTCTTATCTGCCAGGTTCCGACCACGCACCGTGAGTGCGAAGTTCTTATAAGGTATGGAGACCCAGACATCCGCCGTGGTGTAGCTGTGCAAGCGCACCGCGTTCGAGTTGTCCGCGAAGCGCGGGCCCACATAACGGAACGCGGCGCCAAGGTCGAAGGGAATGACGAACGGAATCCGGTACTGACTCCACAGATTGGCAACCGTCTGCGGCACGTTCGGCGGCCGATTGCCATCGTGCGAGACCAAATTGCCGACAACCTGCTCTGAAAATTCGTCAAACTCCGCCGACAGAAACGTCAGGTTCCCCTGGATCCGCCACGTCTCGAGCGGTCGCACGGCCGCGCTCAGTTCGAAGCCCTTGGAGGTCTGGCGCCCGACATTCTCAGCCGCCAGCAGAGACGTTTGGGTCAGGATATTCTTGCGGAAGATATCGAAGTAGGCCAGGGTCCATTCCGCACGATGGTTCCAGAGGCTCTGCTTCATGCCTACTTCCCACTGCGCGCCGGTGGCCAGATCGAAGTTCTCCGCCGCGCGCACGATGAACATATTAGTGCCGACCGGATCGGCCGCCGTCGCGTAGTGTCCGTACAAGGTCAGGGTCGGGAGCAGGTCGTACACGGCGCCGACCCGCCACGTGACCGGCTGAAAGTCTCGCTCAAAACTGGCCGTCTGGTTGAACACCCCGGCGTTGTTGAACAGCTTCCGATTCAGATCGATATAGTCGAACCGCATCCCGCCGACCAGTTTCAACGAGTCGGTCACGTTGAACTGGTCTTCGGCAAACAGCGCGGCGGTGGTGATAGTTGACTGCTGCTCCGCAGAAACGATCGGCCCGAACGAGCCGGACGGAATAGCCAATGGATCGACTGTGTCACCCGAGCTGAAGAAACTCGGGCGATTCAGATGCAGGTGGCTGAAATCCACGCCGACGACGAACCGGTTTTTGTGATCCAGAATCGGCTCGTTGACTTGCAGTTCTAGACGGTCTCCGAGGATGTACTGGGCATGTTGGACGAAGAACCGATCCCGGTCGATCAACTGCGTGCCGATGTTGAATTGGTAGGTCTCGGCATTCTGCCAATCCCGCCCTGCCCAATAGTAGTACCCCTGATTGCGGATCTGTATCGTGTCGGTCGGCTGCCAGTTCGTTTTGAGTTTGGTCCAATAGGTGGTCGCACTCATGTTGGCATCGACGACATTGAAGTTTTGGCGGAGGATTCGTCCGTCGATCGTCCGGCCGTCCCGCGTCGTCACCACGTCGTTGACGGCCGCAGCGCCGGCAAAGCTGCCGGGCACGAGCGGGGTCCCCCAGTAAGGGTTGCTGCGGTCATGGCTGACGTCGAACGATAGCTCGAAATTCAATCGTGAGGTTGCGTCATAGAGCAGGGCGCTGGTCATATTCCAATAGGTGTACGGCGTGCGTTGGATGCCGCTGAAGCTGTCGGAAGTCTGATAGCTCAGATCGACGCGATAATATAGTTTTTCCCAGCGGAGAGGCCCGCCGCTGCCCGCCGCCGCGCGCAGGGTATTGAACGTGCCGTACGACAACAACGCATCCACGGTGACCTGGTCACTCCGCATCGGCCGCTTGGTGATGAAGTTGATCGCCCCTCCGAGCGCGCCTTCGCCGTACAGCACCGAAGCCGGACCTTTGAGGATTTCGATCCGATCCAAATTCCAGGTGTCCCGAGGTCGTGACGTCATCGACGCCGGTCCGATCATCAGGCCGTCGTACAGCAGCCGGAGCTGATTGTTCGTAAACCCGCGCATCGAGAAGTTCGCGGGATTGCCCGGGGAATCCCCCACCGTCACCCCGGTGGCGCCTTCCACCGCTTCGGAGATGGTCCGTAATCCCCGCTCCTGCAACAGAGTCTGATCCGCGATTTCCACGCTCGCGGGGATTTCTCGAATCGACAGACCGAGCCGACTTGCAGAGTCACTCGATTGATTCAGATGCAGTGTCCCGGTCCCCGCAGCCCCAATCGCTCGATCGTGAACCGTCACAACCGGCACTTCCACCTCCTGAGAAGGCGGCACCGTCGATTCACTCGATTTCTCCAAGGCCTGAGTGCCGACCGGCTCGGCTCCGGCGACCTCTGGAAGCATGGCGCTCATGATCATCCACACCACAAGTCCATGAAACGTACACCGTCGCGCGAATGCGCGGGCCATTCTTGCGGTCAGTGCCGTTCGAAGCGCCCGCGATCTTCGTCCTGGCGCCATGGTCAGGCAATACGGGGGCCCAGGGAGGCCTCCCCGTTTCGGTTGAGTCCAAGACAGACGGAACTCGTCCGAATCCCGTGTAAACAAACTCCCTTCTTCCCAATTCTGATTCCCTCGTCGCATCGCCACTCCTTTAAAAAGGACGCGGCGGAACATGCCCGGTTGAGCGACTCAACCGACAAATACCTTCGAAGTCGCGCTTCAGACCCTCTTCCCGCACAACATGGCAGAAGCGGCTGTTCCGCCGACGGTCCCTACCCATTGATACTTAGTCGCGCAACGGCGATCCTCATGGACCGACGAACGCGCCACCGTTGTCGCTGTCGGCTAGAGAAAATTGTGGTGGGGAGGGCCACGAGCGGAAGGGAGTTGAACTCGTAACGACTCAAAAAAAGGCCGATCCAGAAGTGGATCAACCGCAAGGACATCATCCGGAACGGCCGCGCCATCGCTTGCGGCCATCCCATCACCGCCCGCATGGTCGAGCCAGGCATGGTCGTCGACCGCCGTATGGGTTGGGTCTCCCGTCAGCAACCCCAACTCGTGATCGAGCAGCACGAACGGCAACGGGAGCGTCAGCGCCAGATAGGCGAGCAACGCTCCGATCAGCAGAAGGCGATGAAGGCGAAGCTGTGTCACAATCGTGTTATCGCTTTTCCTTGTGCACCGCGTGCTTGCGGCAGAAAGAACAATATTTCTTCACTTCAATCCGGTCCGGATCGTTTTTTTTGTTTTTGGTGGTCCAATAGACCGACTTGCCCGGCGTCTCGCAGCCGATGCAGGCGACGGCGATGACTTCACGCATGGTGAACCTCCCTAAATCTTTCCTCCGGCCGCCCGCATCTCCGCCACCACCCGGGCCAGCCATTTTTTGTCGATGATCTTCATGCCTTGCGCCGACACCGACAGCGTGATCCACAGTGACGCATAGCATGTAACGACACCAGACATTGAAGAGGCCGCGTACCTACGGAATCAGCACGATGTGATGAGATCAACCAAGAACAGGTGGACCGCGGGAGTGAAGAACAGAACCGAGTAGAACTGAGAAAACCTGGACCGATGGAATTGACGGTGAGAATGACGGCGCCGGCACGGACGGCAGCACAAGCACGGTTCCGGAAAGCGAGGACCCGGCGGCCCACTCCAGCCAGGCATGGATATCCGCGTCGGAATGGCCGGGATCTCCGGCCTGCATCTGGGAATAATGATCGACGAGTAGATACGGCAACGGCAACGCAACCAACACGTACAGCATCGCGACCGTCGTGATGAGCACGGCTCGAATCAGTCGGACCCGCATCCACCTCACCACTTCGTTACACCAATCCATAGCGAGCCTCACACTTCAGCGCGCGCTCATCCAACTCTTGCGCCCCCACGCCGATCCACTTTCCCTGTTGAACCGTGAAACAGAGGGCACAGGTCTGGTCATAGAACGGCGACAGACCCATGATCCACTCACGGGAGAACTCCCCCTGGTATTCCTTGGGGAGGAACGCCATGAAGCTGGACGGCGGTGTCAAGGACTCGGACATGTCCACTCCTATTGCATCGAAACCGGACCGGAAACGCTCCCCCTCAACTCACGCACTTTCTCCGCCAACCGCAGGATGTGATCCGGCGTGATGTCGCGGAACGACAGCATCGCGTCTTCGTGCCCGGCCTGGGCGCACATCGCCATCGTGTAACAATTCGTGCCGCCGCGGACGATCTTCAGCGTCAGGTTCGCTTGATGACAATGAACACCGATGAAGAGACAGGCATCGATCCGGTTGTGCCAGATGGTCAAGTTCGGATGGTTGGGATTGATCTCGACCTCCGGATTGATCTTCGGATATTTGGGCCGATAGTCCGGCATGGGAATCAGCATCGGTTTCTGATGAGGTCCCACACTCTCTTTCAATACATTGAAGAGGTGGCGAATCGCCTTCGCCTTCTTCTCGGCCGTGGTCGTCCAGGCCCACAACACCAGTGGTCCCGGAAAGATCGTCGGTATCTTGGCGCTCAGGAACCGTCGTGCCGCCTCCTCCATCGCCCGCTCCTCGGGCACGATATACCCGTGCACGATCGCTTCGCCTGGATTCGGCAATCGAATGCCCATGCTGGCGGCCGCGGGAGGAAGGAAATGCTCCGGACCGGGACGGACTTCATAGCGCATGCTCAATTTCCTTGCCATCAATGCAATTGCAAATTATTTGCAATTAAGATTTGGCATCTTACCTTCCTCTTCGGACAGTTGCAAGTCCCATCTCCCGACTCGAATTGGCTCGCCGCAATCACAGCTACGTTCCCCATTACACAGTTCACCGTCTGTCTCCGGATCCGGCCACGATGAGCACGATGCTGACGCGCTTGACTGCGCGTGTGTCTGAGGAACCGGCCACCCAGCACGAGTTGGACCGGCTGGCGAAGAACGCCAAGATAGAGAAGTCAGACCCTATAGCCTTTGTAAGCCGGCACTCACGCCTGAGATCAATCGTATTCATATTGGTTCCTCTACACAAAACAAGATGTGGCCCCAATAACTTCTACGCCGCCTCTATCCTCTTTCCACACCGAAAGATGATACGTCCTAAACGTCGCTACTGAGGCATGATGACAAAAGGCACCGACTTACCTATACTTCTTGGGTGAAAACATTCCGATGGAATTCCCGGAAGAACGAATTGCTGAAAGCAAGTCGGGGCGTTTCCTTTGAGGATGTTGTGTTGGCCATTGAAACTGGTGGGTTGCTGGATGTTGTAGGACATCCCAATCCCACTCGGTATCCAAACCAAGGCCTCTTTGTCGTGGCCGTGAGTTCCTATGTGTATCTCGTGCCGCATGTTGCGGAAGTGGACTACGTGTTTCTGAAGACGATTATTCCGAGTCGCAAAGCCACGCGAGAGTATGGAATGAGGGGAACGCTATGAAAACGCTTGATCGCTACGAGAAACAAGTTCTGTCGGCGTTCGAAGCCGGTAAGCTGAAATCAACGGTGACGTCCGAGGCGGCATTGCGCCGATATCGCGAGTATGCTCGTGCGACCCTCAGCAAAAACAAGCGGGTCAATATTAGACTCTCCACCCCTGACCTTTCTGAAATCCAAGCGCGCGCTGCGGAAGAAGGCATTCCCTATCAAACGCTGATTGCTAGCGTCTTGCATAAGTTTGTGGCAGGCCGCTTTGCGGAAAAGACATCGCGCCTCACGACGCGCGCCAGCGGGCGCGGCAAGAAGCGCCGAGCAGCGTAGAGCTGCGCAGAGATTACGCCGTAATAGACGGAGAGTCCAGCTGTTCGCTCGAGGCTTGGTCATTTGGCGAAACAGTGCAAGGTAAAAACGGTCCCTTGTCTCAGCTTGTGCTGAATATGGGTTAGGCCATGGGGCATCATAGTTCGACCACCAGGTGCATTGTAACTGTATGGTAATGAGTTGACCCAAGAAACAAGATCTGACCCTGATTTCATCTCACAATAACTGGTCGGTCATTGCACACCAAGCGCCGGTGGAAGTAGAAGAGAACACCTTACGCCCGCATGAAGGAGGCGCCCCATGGACAATGATCTCCCCTCCGTGCTCTACGTCCTGGGTGTGACTTTCCTGTATTTCCTTCCAACCTTTCTCGCCCTCGCACGAGGCCACCCCACCTCCTTCCCGATTGCGATCGTGAATCTCTCGCTCGGATGGACCCTGATCGGTTGGGTGGGCGCGTTGTTCTGGTCGCTCGCGAAGCAACCTCGGGGAGGGGAATCTTGACTGAGCGCAAGGTCAAAATGGCGGCAGCCCACAAGCGAAAGACGGTGAAGGATCTTTTGATGAAACTCGCAGAAGGAAAGATTCAGGGACTAGAACGAAGGGCATCTTGCCGAGGGGAAAGTGACCAAGCGAGACAAAATGAATTGAACGTCTTAGTAGGATCCAGAAAAGAAAGTGGGACAGGCTACGTTCGAACAGTATTTGAGACCATTTGAAAAGTAGCTTGTCCCTTTTCTTCTTTCCACAGGGGCGACCAAACCAGCCAGCTCCACAAAGAAATAGCACACCGACCCCCATTCTTCTGGTACATGCCTCAAAGGATCCGTTTTCGACACAACGCAGACGTACATGCCCAACCGCTATCGAAAGAGGGGCTTACGCCGATCCGCAGTAGTCACAACCCATTGAAACGACAACGAGCATGGCGTATTCTTCCCCGAACTGCTGTGGCGCGTTATGCGGACAGAACATGGCAGATCCGGCTCTAATGCGGATCGGTCTAAACATAGTTCGGCATCAGAAATCACTCTCGCGTACCTTCTGCGGGCCCAATGGCGGCGGCGTGCTTCGTCTTCGAACTGTCACACTCGCCACAGTCCGCGTCGCGCCAATAGAATGCTAACGACATGACGGAATAGGAATCACGATGGCTTGCTCTAGGGGCGCCGCGTCACCCGATGCACACACCCAGCGTCGACTGTTTGCCGCCTCTGCCGGGTATTGTCAGAATCCTGGATGCGCATGCGAGCTCTTCGTCGATGCAGCTGGCGAGTCGTTTCACATTGCCGAGATGGCACATGTTATTGCCGCAAAGGACGACGGCCCGAGATCGAATCCTAAGCTGGGCAGAGAGGAGCGCGGCGCCTACGAGAACTTGGTTGTTCTCTGCGCAAACTGCCACACTATGGTAGACAAGGCGCCGGATGCCTTCCCAGACTCGATGATGTTCGGATGGAAGCGCGAGCACGCAAATAAGCTTCAAGGACTCTTCGGTGCAGTGCGGTTCGACGACCGCACTGCCGCCCGGCAGGTTGTAGAGCCTCTCCTCGCTCAGAACCTCGCGATCTTCCAACAGTACGGACCTCTCATAGAAGCCGCTCGCAATCCTGAGAGCGGCGCTGCGGAGCAATGGAGGCGCAAGATGCTCACACGCATCTTGCCCAACAACCGTCGAATACTTGCTGTTCTTGACGCCAACCGCCATCTGCTTGACGATGGTGAGAAGTCGACAGTTGAGCGCTTCCGCCAGCACCTTGACGACCTTGAGGCATTCCACATTGAGGGGAACAGGCAGGATGCTTCTCGCTTTCCTAATGAGCTATCTAATATTCTAGAGAGCTAAGGCGTGGATAATGTGATTACTTGGGTTACTAAAAGGCTTGCAAAGGACGAGCGACGACTGAAGGTTGTGGGTCGCACGACTGAGGACTTCTTGGTCATCGAGACAAAGGACGAATACACCTTCTTGGTGGCAGTACTTGGTATTCAAGACCTTATCCAAGTCTCGCACGTGACGTCTCTCTTTGCCGGTGCCAACAAGCCCCAACTAGTGGTAAACGTGCCCTCGAAGACATTGTGGAGTGGAGCTGCAATCGACTTCGTTCATTCCGTGCCATCAGCGTTCGGCACGATGGGTGACATAGCTCGCGCGGCCGAGACAAAGGCTGCCGAGCTTTTCCGCGATAAGAACATGAGGTTCTTCATAAACGCCATGGAGCAGCACGAGAACGTGTCAACCGTTTCGTATGTCTATGACTCCGTCTTTCGAGTGGATCGTAGGTACGGATCAAGCGTCACCGTTGCAGTGATAGACACATACAACATGAGCGCTGAAGACGTACGCAATGCCAGAACTCGTGTCGGTCACTTTGATGTGGTAGTCAAGTCCTCAAGCTACGGCTCAATAACCCACCAGGCAGAGGCGGCGGCTGAATCGATGGGCGCTCAAGCGCTTGCGTTTGGCGGGCTGATGCAACGTCTCGCGAGATGACTCGTTCTGGTGTCATTGGGAGTCTTAGGGAGCTCGCTGTGTTGCTTGGACCGATTGCCAGCGGAACCGAGTGGCACTTGTTTGGTTCAGTCAACCGAGACCACCCTGACGCATCAGACATCGACTTGATGATTCTCTGCGAGAGTGATGTTCAGGCCGACATGCTTAGACAAGCGATAGACCCTGACTCATTCTCGTTGCCGCTTCATTTGTCTCTCTTGACCTTCGAGGAGGCGGCGACTATCGACGCAACCTCCGTGCAACAGAGTACAGTCGTTCTTCGACTACCTCCTGGACTTGACCATCAAGGCTGTCCCGCGCACTGATGCCTAACCCCTCGCTCAACCGGACCGGCTATGGCACTTCTTGCCTCCGCAAGCCGGTTACCCGCAACGTTAATGCGACAACGTTAATGCGACAGGGCTGAGGACCGCTTTACGGTGGTACGACCTCGGTGACGAACTTCCGCTCGTGGCCGATCACCGACCGTCGGGTGACGACCCAAAGCGGACGTACACGACCGACCGCTACCAGAGGGGGCTTATACCGATTCGTATAAGGACCCGCGATATATAGTCGCCCAGTCCCAACTCATTGAACAAGCGTCTATTATGGCGTATTGTTCACGAACTGTTGTGGCGTGTTATGTGGACAGAAATTGGCAGATCCGGTTCTTATGCGAATCGGGCTAAACATAGTTAGCCCCGCTGCACACTGCCTGATCACCTCGGAGCCCTAAAGATGACCTCTGCTCTCTCCTGGAACGCGATCATGGGTCGCTTCACTCAGAACAAAAGCTCGATCATCTTCCATGGTGAAACGATCAAGGCACTGGATTCAGAGCAGGAGAACTCTGCGATCGGCCTCTACATCTGCAACCGCCGATTCGCTGAGGGCACGATCTCTGTTGATGTTCAGTTCTCTGAACCCGCCCGAAACGCTGCCGCAGACATCGTCCTATACTTCGACCCGCAGAACCGTTGGACGCTCAACGCTGGCCTAAATTCGTTCACCCAATTCGCGATCAGACATTTCGACACCAAGTGGACAACTCACTCCACAGCTGGTGAAGCGAACGCTCTGGTCCCAAACAGAAAGTACAGCCTCGAAGCCCAGTGGCGTGGGTCAACTGTTTCGCTGCGATGCGACGGGGTGGAAGTGACACGCGCCACGCTGCCGTTCCCTCTGCCGCAGAGTCAAGTCGGTATCTTCGCAGTTGACCGCAACGACATCGAATTCTCGAACTTCAAAGTTCATCCCGTCGAACCAAAAGCATTTGTCGTCATGCAGTTCTCATCGCCGTACAACGAGGTCTACTCTGAGGTCATCAAGTCAGTCTGTGATGGTGAGCACATTGACGTTACTCGGATTGACGAGGAAGCAGGGCCGGGGATGATCATTGAAGACATCGCCCGCGCAATACGCGAGGCAAAGGTGGTTATTGCGGACATCAGCCCAGTCAATGCCAACGTCTTCTATGAAGTCGGGTTCGCACATGCCCTCAACAAGCCGACGATCTTGCTTGCCGAAAAGGGCACCAAGCTACCCTTCGATGTCTCACCATTCCGAACCCTGTTCTATGAAAACTCCATCGGGGGCAAGCGGATCTTTGAAGAAGGCCTCAGAAAGCACCTCCGCGCAGTCCTGCAGCAGCAGGGCTAACCCGCCCGTTCACCCGCAGCGTTAATGCGACAGCGCTGAGGACCGCTTTATGGCGGTGTGATCTCGGCGCCGAATTTCCGCACATGGCCGGCGGCAGTCCTCGACCAAAAACCGAAGCACACGACCGACCGCTACCAGAGAGGGGCTTACACCGATCCGCATAAGTACCCGTGATAAATTGTCCTGCAGTCGCAAATCATTGAAACGACAATGAGCCTGGAGTATCGTTCACGAACTATAGTGGCATGTTATGTGGACAGAAAAAGGTCGGATACAGCTCTTACGCGGATCGACCTAAACATTGTTAGGACTCATAGAGGCGACCATGCAAACATCAGGAGTACGCCGGTGAGTGAGCGTTACGACGACGTAGTCCGTGAATACATCGATTTCGTTAACGAACAGGTAGGCACCTACATGGACGCCTTCGCGGGCTTTGCCGGGCACTACACGAGAGTTCAGAGACAGGTTCATCGCATATCGCAGCCGGCCGGAAAGCGGCAAGAAAACGGCGAAACCGTCGTTGTTTAAGCAAGCTACGAAGACCCAAACAAGCCAGACATTATTCACAATCGCATCGTGCGCGCTGATACATATATTGAGGCTAACTCTCCAGGGGGGTCGAATGAGCAGCGTCATGCTCGAGCCATTGTGGTTTTCTTGTTCACCTACTGGGAAGACGAAATACGGCCTCGTCTCGCGGCCGCGAAAGGCGCGCCAGTCAATGAAATTAAATCTGACATCATGGGTGATTTGAGAATACTGAGACACGCAATTTTGCATGCTAAGAGCAGTATTCGCTCCGAAGAGCACAGGCGCTTGAAAGTCGTGGGCTAAATGTTTCCGCCGAGCACACCAATCCACATTTCTTATGACGACATGCATCGATTGTTTGTACTTATCAAACAAGATTGTGCACGGCTTATGTTTTCGTGGCTCGGCGTTAAGGATGGGCCTGTATCGCCTGAGCAGCTCGTAGATATTGCTATTCAACGGGGTGGAAATGAGCCCTAACAACCGCGTCGAGTTGGACGCGCAAAAGCAGTGCGCCACTCACGCGGGCCGGCAGGCTCCTGAGTAAATGGTCATGACAGAAGCGAACGACCAGCCTCCGGCCGGGTCCGAGGCGATGCATCAGGCCATCGAGACCTTCCGCGTCTATTCGGGCATCGTACTATCGTCCTTCGCGAAACACGGGCATGGCCTGCGCGACACAGTCGCTCGGAACTTCATTGCCAGAGGCATGAGCTGCACGCAGAGCATCTACGCCGTCTGGAGGGCCGGAAGTGAACAGGATGCTTGGATCCTGCATCGCTCACTACTCGACCGCCTGCTTCATCTTCATCACCTCGGTGAGACCGACGGATTCTCGGAGTTCGAGGAGTTCTCGTTCTTGTCGATGTACGAAGCTCGACATCAGCTTCTGTCCGATCCGGACATGAGCGCCAAAGTGCCGACGAATCTCAAGGAGTTGCAGAAGACGGATCGGCCGCGATACGACTCGATTTCCGCGAAGCAGACGCGGTGGCGCCGGCCTAAGGCTGAAGACGTGGCGAAACGGATGGATCTCAGCTTCTTGTACCGATTTGGCTACGACTACGCTTCGATGCACGTGCATCCGATGTCGGGTGACGGCGAGGCTGACTTCACGAGGCTGATCTCTTCGCCGCACGTCGTCACTGTCCCAGACGCAACGGTTGTCCGGAATTCGATCCTCGTTCAAAGCATGCTCGTGCAAGAGGCATTCAACGTGAGCAAGATGCGCTGGCGGGCTATCGCGTACGACTTTCTGGACGAGATTCGAACGTTTGTCGGAACGGGCGACCGACAATTTCACGGCACGTTATACAAGATTGCCGAGGCCTTGCCCACTCTTCAACTTTGCGAGCCGGCAACATCGAGAGACGGAGCCTAACCTCGCGGATGGTCCGCGGGGCCGTTGGGGCAATAGGAAATGGCGATACACAACTCGACACATAGTCTGATCCATGAAGCCTTGACCGAGTACTTGGCAATCGCGGAACACTGCATTTCTACCGGAAAGCCTACTGGTGGGTGTTACGGTTTTCCAGCAGCACTGTTGTGTTTCATCATCGTCGATGCCATCGGCAGTTTCTATCGTGGGAATACCCCACTTACCGTCAACGTGGATGGGAAGACAAGGACGATCAACGGCGACGGTTTCAAGCATTACTACATCCTGAACAGCGATTACTATGGGCAAGCACTCAACGAAACGGATATCAAAAGACTCTATAAGTACTATCGTTGCCTTTTGGTACACAACGCGGCTTTAGCGCCGAATTGTGTCCTGGCCATCGGCAAGGAGACAGACCCGCCTTTTGACAGGCGCAGTTCCCGGCACATCGATTTTGTGAGTCTGCGTCCGTTCCTTGATCTCAGCCACACGGCAGTCGCAAAGTTCTTGAAAGTCTCACCAACGCTTATACCGGAGAGTAAACAAGGAAAGGGAATTGTTATGAAGCGATAGCCCAACAATCCCATGAACCCGATCGTGCCCATTAATGGCCACTCCGGGTTATGCGTGCGTCATCGCAGCAGAACTGAGGGCCGCTTTGTGGCGGTGCGACCTGGTCGCCGAACTTCCGCTCCTGGCCGTTCTTCGACCATCGGTCTCCGACCCAAAACAGACTTACACGACTGACCTCTATCGGAGGGGCTTATACCGATCCGTATTAGAACCCGTAATACGTGGTCTTAGCTTCGCAACGCATTGAAGCGACAACGGGCATGGCGTATTCTTCACGCACCGTAGTGGCGCGTTATACGGACAGAAAGTGGCAGATCCGGTTCTTACACGGATCGGCCTAAACATAGTTGGGCCTCTCAAACATGACACAGCGCTACTTCTACTGCTACTCGCTTCCGCTTGAAGTCGGTAGCGTCATTCGCCCAGGCAATTGGGGACGACTTCTGCGCACCTACACTCCGCAGTCATCGCCGAATCCTTGGCTACTGACCAGAGAGTTGGCTTACGAACTAGTGCGCGCAAAACATTTCCCCGAAAAACCTAGCCGCTTTGATTGCATCTACGTTTGTCTCAACGAGGCTGACCTCGGAGAGTTTCGGGCTACGACCAATCGACAACTCGATCTTGGGTACGAAGTTGAATTGGTTAATCCTCAGGCACCAAGTCATCTCGGCGACTGGACACTTCCGAATATGCAAAACACCGACAGTCTGCCTGTCTTTGAAAATCGCGCCACTCTCTACTGGCAAGGTAACAACATCGTCAAACAGGAACTGATTACGCTGAGTCCTCTGCGCATAACGCGTGTCCTCGCATGAGAGGCCCAACCCTGCAGTCAACAGGACGCTGCGCGATGAAGCCGCGCAGCGCCTGTTACTTTGAACGTTAGTCCCATGACTACCATCCATCGCTTCGTCATAACCAACAACGGCGAGCTACAGAATTTCTTGACGATCAAGGAAACGAAAGTGGGCGATCTAATCCTCTCTACGCGAGGGAAACAGCATTCCGTTCCAGTTGGTTCGGAAACTTCAACGACTTCTATTACCGAGGAGAACTCAGTCAGGTCATCAAGTATTACTATTCATCCGAATCTGAACTCTGACATCGGATCCATTACCATCAACTACAAAGACAATGTCCGAGGAAATCAAGAGCGCAAGATAGCCGGCGTGCTAGATGTAAAATTCGGGCAGAGACTTTTCCCAATCATCACGAGTATAGGCCGTAATATTGGCCGACCTGGGCTGACGATTGACCGCAGCAAATATCAAGATGAAAACCTTATTGAACTGTGGCCCGGCAATGGAATCGATTTGACCCGCGATTCTCTAGCATATTCTGTTCTTGTGGCAAATCCCAATATACGATTCGTCTTCCCTGACGACTTTCCAAGAAACACGGTTTCCCTAGTCTTTCAACACTTTCAGGTACTATTCCTTTATTGGTTATTCAACCAGCCAACAAAGTTCAGAGACACGACGCTCAGTTTCTCAACTCCCCAAAAGTACGTTAATGGCTTTGAGTTTCATGAAGCGTTGAACTTCACAAACGACATTACGTTGGCCCACACGCAGGCTTATCCCTCTTTGCCAGACTTTCCTGGGGCTAACCCACCGCTCAACACGAAGGAGCCGACAAGCGCCGCGCCAGCTAGCTAACACGTTAACGCGATAGAGCTGAGGACCGCTTTATGGCGGTGTGATCTCGGGACCGAACTTCCACTCGTGGCCGTCTTCGACCATCGGTATCCGACCCGAAGCCGAAGTACACGAACGATGGCTATCAGGAGGACTTACACCAATCCGCATAAGAACCCGTGGTCGAGGGTCGTTGGACCGCAACTCATTGAACAAGCCTCGGATATGGCGTATTGTTCATGATCATTTAAGGTGTATCACACGGATAGAAAATAGCAGATCCAGTTCTTGTATGGATCGGCCTAGAAGCTGTTGGGCATCGCATGCCACTCCCGTCAGACTTCGTCACATCACTCACATGCCCTCACCCGAAGGTTGTCTTCGATCGCCTACTGAATGGCCTCAAAGGCAACGGTAAGGCAATATGGGCGTGGAAGACAGAAATAAGTCCGGGGGATCTGTACTGCTACCTCAGTGCCAGGTTTGGCAGGCCCAACGGACCTCAGAACTTCTTGCGGACCAATGACTCGGACAACCTAATTCACTGGGAGTGGGTATTGGATCACCCAAGCGGTGACATTCACATCATGGGAATGAACTTCCGAACGGAGCTCTGGTTCGGCGGTGACATAGATGTGACTGACGCAGACCGCATCGCACTGGCCGAGATGATTAAAGCAGACTTCAAGAATCACGGGCCTAAGATGACCGAGGCCAGGCGCAGTCTGGAGAAGTGGACGGAGTTCGTTAATCCGTACCAAAGATTGAGTAGGGCTGTTGAAAGAATGCTTCATGACATTGAGGAGTTGGACCTTCAGCCGGAAAAACAGAAGATCCCGGATATTACGAGCACGGACGACGTCCCAACTAGTAGCTGGCGTGAGATTTTTCACAGATACAACAAAGGGCTGGGCCTGTGCTTCGGAGTACGTTCAATGCTGCCGGTGATGGCTGAAGCGTACGTCAACCTCCTCCTATTCGTTCTCATGCGACCGGAGTTGAAGAGCGACGAACGACTGCGCGAAAATACGCTCAGACAACCGATTGACGTGCGCGTGAAGAGCTTGCATATAACCTGCATTGGATTTTCCAAGCCGATCGACTACGCAAGTCCCGAGTGCAAGGCCTATCACAGCCTTGTAAATGAGAGGAACGATCTTCTGCATGGAAACGTGTCGCTGGAGAAACTGCGCTTCAATGAGGTTTACTTTGCTGGCAAAGTGCCAGTCTTCAATGAGTACCGCAGCATGTGGGAACGGTCGTTAGGCGTTGAAATTCAGGCCTTCGGGCTTCACCGTCTCGCCCATGAAGTAAAGACAGTAAAGTCCTTCATCGAATACCTGACGTCCTGCATGCAACCAGACTTGAAAAAACAGATCGACCAAATCGCCGAGACGCGAGACCTTGGCTGGAATCAACAAACCGGCCGAATCGGCATTCTCTTTTCGGACCACTTGGCTGACATGCACATAGTGATGCATACATCTCCCCCAAGCAAACCAGCCTCAGGCGAGGCCTTACCTGCCTAGCCCCTCGTTCTGGCTATTCAAAAGGTGCTTGCATGCAATACGCCTAATCATCAATCATTCATGAGATTGAAGCGTATTCGGCATGGAAGGCAATTTTTGACCAAGCAGCTGGTATTTACCTGCAACAGATAGAGCGCGGTGTGCCATAGTCTTAACTTCGGGTTCGAGAGAGACGTCACAAGAGCACGTCTCAGTAGGCATCGGATGCGCAGGTCTGAGGACCGCTTTACGGCGGCGCGATCTCGACGGCGAACCTCCGCACTTGGCCGTTCTTCGACCATCGGTATCCGACCCAAAGCAGAAGCCCACGACCGACGGCTATCAGAAGGGGGGCTTACGCCGATCCGCATCAGAACCCGTGATACATGGTCTCCCAGTCGCAACTCATTGAAACGATAACGAGTATGGAGTATCGTTCACGAACCATAGTGGCGTGTTATACGGACAGAAAGTGGCAAATCCGGTTCTTATACGGATCGGCCTGAACATAGTTAGCCAGAGCCACGGTCGTGATCGTATCTCTATGAGAATCTACAAAGCTCACTTCGCCGCTCTCGCCGTCGCCAACTTGTCGATTGCGGGAGCTGTGGCATCTCATGTGGCTTCGTCAATGGCCGGAATTCGGAATGCTCTGGCTCAGACTCAGCGCCGCTTGCGAGCCAACAACGTTAACGTGCATTTTGACGTCGATCACTTCGAGCAAATTAAGGAGACCTTGTGGAATGCAACGAAGCACAAGGCCGTCGCTGCGGTCAACGAGGCTGAGCGCGCCCTCAGAGACGTAGAAGTGTTTAAACAGCACGAACAGAAGGTGGCACGCCTCCGTGAGGATATCGACGGGATGGACCTGGGCAAGATCTCGGCTCGAGCCGAGGAGCTGGGGTACGACATCCTCGGCGAAATGCGACGGCGATTGTTCCTTGTTATTGATGTCGACAAAGCATCCTATTTTGAGCAGTCCAGCGGCTCACCATTCGGTGAGGCGGTAGCGAACGCATTCCCTCGCAGTGCACAAGACGTCGCTGCAGGCTCGCGATGCCTTGCCCTGAATGAGTGGACGGCGGCGGTAACCCACTCATGCGAGCTCTCGAAGAGCCCCTGCAGACCATCGCGAAGCGAGTTGGGGTCCAGTTTCCAGCTCCGACTGAATTGGAGAACTGGAAATCGATCGTCGACCAGATCATCAGCAGGATCGAGTCCGAGACACGGACGCTCGAGCAGCAACCGAAGTCCCATAAGCGCAACGCCGAGCTACAGTTCCTGGGTGAAGCTGCGCTGCAGATGCGGTACTTCAAGAATGCCTGGAGGAACAGCGCCGCACACGGTCGTGACCACTATGGGGAGCAAGGGGCCGAGTTAGTCTTTCGTGCGGTACGCGATTTTATGCAGAAGATGGCCGAAGTTGCGAAAATGCCTGACTAACACGACTTGCAGCCGACGGCGGCGCGTGCAAGCATATGGGGTCGCCGCGGCTAAAACTGGGCGTTAGGCATCAGAGCCCCGCGCCGCGTGGCGCTAAGCAGGGTGGAGATTAATGGCGAGATGCACAGCCCCAGTTTATGGTCACCGCTCTGCGAGCGCTGCGGCAGCTTGCCCTGCTTGCGGCAGCCGCTATGGTGGCTATCGCAGCAGCTACAGCTACGGTAGTGGCTACAGTTCGTCCTATCCGTCTGGGGGCGGAAGCAGCTACAGCGGCGGCAGGTCCACCGGAAGCGGCAGTTCAAGGCCGCGCTGGTCGCGTGTTGGCTCGACCGTCTCGTACACGCCTGCTCAAGTGGCGTCACTCACACCGGTCCGCGAGGCTGTTGAGACTCAAACGGCGGCGAAGTCGGATCTGCGCGATTGCTTCCTCTGCCACGCTTGGGATGACCGGCATGGAGCCGCCAAGCAACTCCACGACCTGCTTGAGTCGGCTGGTGTCAAGGTTTGGTTCAGTGAGAAGGACCTTGGCCTTGGTGTGCCGATGATGCGCGCCATCGACAAAGGCCTGGCGGCCTCGAAAATTGGACTCGTTCTAGTGACCCCTGCACTGCTCGCACGCCTCCCTAAAGAGGGCGTTGCCGACAAGGAGCTGTCGGCGCTTTTGCAGGGTAACCGGCTGGTGCCTATCGTGCACGGTACGACCTACGCAGCACTCCGCGATGTCAGCCCCATGCTCGCTTCGCGAAGCGGTCTGGACACATCGGAAGACACAATGACGGTGATCGCAACGAAGATTGCCGAGCTGGTCGCCATCTGGAGCTGACCGTGTCAATCGAGTAGCGTGCCCGTCTCGCGAAGCGGCTGCGCGATTTCGCGACGAACCGTCATGAATCATGCAGGCTAGCAGACCTGAGTGTACGGGTTAAGACATGCCTTGTTCGACCAACCCATTCTCGATCGTGACGCCCATTCGTTCTATCAGCCGAGTGAGTAATGTGAAATGGGCGCGCGAGTCAGTCGCAACGGC
>CAYXKP010000066.1:13420-23713 GCA_964465695.1 uncultured Nitrospira sp. | reverse complement strand
GGCCTCTGTCCTCTCGTGAAGGCGATATGGACGCCGAGCTGGGTCTTATTTAGCGGAGGCTGGTGCTTTCTCTTACTTGGCTGCTCATTTTTACTGGTTGATTGGTGGGGTTACAGACGACTTGTGTTTCCGCTCACCGTTATCGGTATGAATGCAATCGCCGCATATCTGCTCGCGCAGATTCATTCGAATGTGGCCTTTAACGCGCTCAGACGCCTGGTAGGGCGGGCACCTTTTACGCTCCTAGGGGAGCCTTATGAACCCTTGATCTATGGCATGGTGACCGTTGCTGGCTACTGGACCGTTCTTTATCTGTTGTATAAGCGACGTCTTTTCCTGCGGGTGTGAGGGCTATAAGGAAAATGATCATCGGAAAGGGAGCGTGCTAAGAAGCGGTCGTCTCGGTCTAGATTGAGAGTGCAATAAATCACATGCAAGCACTCGGCAGAGCGATGCATCCCAACAAAAGCGGAACAGGCTTGGATAGAAAGGCTTCATCGGCAACCCGATCTGGCCCTGGCCTGTTGGACCATGCTTTGCCGTGGCGCCCTGGTCTGCGGAACGTTCTGGTCCTTCTATTCTTCATTGGCGTGTGCGCGTGGTTTTTGGAACCGCTCGTGAAGCTCTTCGCTCTTGCTTCTGAAAACGAGCAATTCTCCCACGTGCTGTTGATTCCGGCGCTAGTCTTCTATCTGTTGCTTTTGAATCGTACCACCATACTGACTTGCCATTCATGGAGTCCAACGCTCGGCACATTGGTTATGGTCGCCGGCAGCGGGTCCTACTGGCTCGCTGATGGACAAGACGGGACACAAGATTACCTTACTACCGCCGTCTCGGCTTTTGTTGTGACGTGCTGGGGGCTGTTTCTCCTCGGCTATGGAACGAGGTGTTTTCAAGAGAACCTCTTTGGGCTGGCAATGCTTCTCTTCTTGGTTCCTTTGCCCACCATTCTCCTAGACCCGGCCATCGGCTTCCTGCAGCGCGGCTCGGCGGAAGCGACGGATGTACTGTTCTCTGCGCTGGGCGTTCCCGTCTTTCGCGAGGGATTTGTATTCAGTCTCTCAGACTTTGCAATCTATGTGGCAGAAGAATGCAGCGGCATCCGCTCGGCAATTTCGTTATTCATTACCGGTTTGGTGGCCGGCCATCTGTTTCTCAGGACGACCTGGGGAAGATTGGGCGTCGTATCGATCGTCGTTCCTTTGGCCATCGTGAAGAATGCCGTGCGTATCGTCGGCTTGGCCCTGCTGGCGAACTATGTCGATTCCACCTTCATTACGGACAGTCCTCTTCACCGCAATGGGGGCATTCCGTTCTTTGCCTTGTCGCTCGCGGTCCTTTTTTCCGTTGTGTGGCTGGTTCGCAAGTTAGAGCGGCGGTTTCGGCATGACGCTCATGATTCGCCTCCTGCACAAGCCTGATTGGGAACTCGCGCCTCCACGTCGTCAGCAAATCCAGATGCCGAGAGGGACGCGATGACGGTACAAGGTCGAGTTTGGACGATCAACCCTCTTTTGGATGAACGATGGTCCGAATTCGTCGCGAGACATCCGAAGTCTTCTGTATTTCATACGCACGGTTGGCTGAATGCTCTGCGCGCCACCTATGGGTATGAACCGGTCGCCTTTACGACCTCTGCACCGTCTGAAGAACTGACGAACGCCCTCCTCTTTTGTGTCGTGCGAAGTTGGTTGACCCACGACCGGTTAGTCTCACTGCCGTTCACGGATCATTGCGAACCACTTGTCGAGAACATCGAGCAACTCCGGGCACTTTGTGCTCACCTCCGGACGCTCCGGAAAGCACACCGATGGAAATACGCGGAAATGCGAACCAGCGGCGACTTGTTCGGCGCCGAGGGAGGCCTCAAGCACTCCGAAGTTTATGAATGGCATCGGCTCGATCTGCGGCCGAGCCTCGATGCGTTATCCAAAGGGTTTCACAAGAGTTGTATTAGACGCAGAATTGCTCACGCGGAACGCCAAGGACTGAGGTGCGAGGAAGGCCGGAACGAATATCTGGTGCGCGCATTCTATCAGCTCATTGTGTTATCGAGATTGCGTAAGCATCTTCCGCCTCAGCCGTTCGAGTGGTTTCAAACTCTTGTCTCCTGCATGGGAACGGACGTCTGTATTCGGCTTGCTTTCAAGGGAGACCATCCGATTGCGGGAATCTTGACCATGAGTCATGGGAAAACGATGTATTACAAATACGGTGGATCCGATGCCCGGTTTAACGATTTGGGAGCGACCCCAATGCTTTTCTGGCAGGCTATCCGAGCTGCGAAATCGGCAGGAATGGAAGAGTTCGACTTGGGTCGATCGGATCTCGACAATCGCGGACTGATTAAGTTCAAGGAACGGTGGGGGGCGCGCGGTGTGTCGCTCATTCTCTGGCGTGGTTCTGCCGATGAGGTGTCTCTCTCCCTGGAACGTCTGAAGGGGCGCCTAGCGAAAACGATCTGTGCCTATGTTCCTCGCAAAATGCTGGTCTCGGTGGGTCGGCTCATGTATCGGCATGTCGGCTGAATGATTGGTGTGCCATCAACCGAGCAAACTATCTATTCTCTTGGCTCTGCTGCATCCGCGTCACTTGTAACAGAGGAGACGTTCTGACATGACCGCACGTCCCGCGTTGCTCCTTGTGGATGATGACGCCGTCCTCCGGGACCAGATGAAATGGGCACTTGCCTCGGACTATGACCTGATGGAGGCATCGGATCGCGAGTCTGTCCTGTCGCTAATTCGCCGTGCCATGCCGCCGCTGATCTTGCTGAACTTGGGACTGTCCCCCGGTATCAATGGGGCGTCCGAAGGGTTGGCTATTTTACGTGAGACTCTCCAGCTCAATCCAACGGTCAAGGTAATTGCTCTCGCCGACGGCTGCGATCGAACAAAAGCCATCGCTGCCGCCGAAAGCGGCGCGCACGACATTATTGAAAAGCCGGTGCAGCTTGACGTGTTGAAGGTCGTGCTGCAGCGGGCGGCGTATCTCTCCGGCCTGCATCGGGAGAGTCGCGCTCTTCAGGAGCAAGCCGGCAAGATCGAATGTGAAGGTCTCATCGGAAACAGCCTGCCCATGCAAGACGTGTTTGGCATGATCCGCCGCGTCGGACCGTCCGACGTCCCGATCCTCATCACCGGAGAGAGCGGGACTGGAAAAGAACTCGTCGCCCGTGCGATTCACTGCCTAAGCATGCGAAAAGAGGCACCTTTTGTTCCCATTAATTGCGGTGCCATCCCGGAAACATTACTGGAGAGCGAATTATTCGGGTACGAGAAGGGAGCGTTTACCGGGGCTGTTCAGCAACGAAAAGGCCGGATCGAGTCTGCACAAGGCGGCACGCTTTTTCTGGATGAAATCGGGGATATTCCGCTCAGCCTGCAGGTCAAATTGCTTCGATTTTTGCAAGATCACGAAGTCCATCGATTGGGAGGGAAGGACACAGTTTCGATCGATGTCAGGATTCTAGCTGCGACGAACGTTGATCTGCAATCGGCTATCGACACTGGTCGATTTAGGGAAGATTTGTATTACAGGCTTTGTGTGGTAACTATCCCGGTCCCTACGTTGAAAGAAAGGGGTTCTGATATCACCCTCCTTGCAAGAATGTTCCTCATGAAGTTTGCCGAAGCCCAAAAAAAGATGGTGAGGGACTTTACGCCACAAGCGGTTGAGGCCTTAATGGCGCACAATTGGCCTGGGAATGTCAGAGAATTGGAAAATAGGGTCAAGCGCGCAGTTGTAATGGCGGAGGGTAAATATGTCAGCCCTGCGAGTTTAGGGTTGAAGGAGCCCTCGTCCGTCGATAGAGGATCATCGAGACTCAGGGTCGTACGCAATCTTCACGAGAAGGAGTTGGTGAGATCGGTGTTGGAAAAAGCCGATGGCAATGTGTCCAAGGCGGCTGTTGAATTGGGCATCAGTCGTCCTACACTCTACCAGTTGCTGTCTCGGTATGGGCTTAGGCAAATAAACCCCCGATAACCAGAAAAGATGAAATGTAAATATGCTGATATGTAAGTTTATTTTACAGTTGAGAAAGGTCATGACCTGTTGAAAGTATTAAGACGACGATGTTCTATGGGAGCGTGAGTGTAATTGTTTTTTACATCCGCATTTGACTAAGAGCAATACAACGGCATAAACCAACATTGTTTCAAATGTTTATGATAAACAGACCTTCTAGCACAAGTTATGCATCCTTATGAAAGACTGTATCCAGCCAGTGTAATTCGAGGAGACCAAACATGAAAAAAGAGGGAAGATTGATTCCTTCTATCGTTTTAGGAATCAGCCTAGTTTTAGGATTCTCAGGCGATTTTGCGAACGCTCAGACAACCAGCAGCATTAGCAGCACAACTTATACCAGCAGCATTAGTATTAGACCCATTCCCAGACCTTGTGGCCGGAGGTGCGCCGCCGTGCCTGAACCAGCATCCTTTATCTTATTGGGCGCTGGGCTAGCCGGGCTTGGAATCTGGAAGCGGACTTCACGCAAAGACTAACCATACCTTTTTTCATAAATCGAATGGAGTAAAAAGGGGCCGTCTCCTAATTGGGAGACGGCCCCTTTTTGTGCACTACTGGTATGGTGTTCCATAGGGTCACTGAATTGTCTTACTGACCTCGTTGGACGGGCTGCTTTCCCCCGCGCTGTTATACGCCGTGACGGCGAAATAGTACATCCGGCCCACGGTCAAACTGTTCACGGTCGATGAGGTGGTGTTGCCCACCGTAATGGTTCGGGAATAGAGTCGGGGCGCCTCTCCCACGTAGATTTTATAGCCGCTGACCGTGCCGGTGGCGGCGTTCCACGTGAGCGTGGCGGTCGACGTCGTGGGTGAGGGTGGCGAGGTAGTGGAGGGAGAGAGAATCAACGTCACCGGGATAATCTTACTGCCCCAGGTGCCTACCTTGATCGTGATATTAGATTTGTAGGTGCCGGCTGCGAGCCCGGTCGTGTTGACGTATACCGTTATTGTCGCCCGATTGGTAATGGTCGTTTTGGTCGGAGATACTCGAAACCAGGAGGCAGTCTCCGTTGCCGTGAGCGTCGCCGGGGTTGAAGTGCCACTGTAGACGTAGAACCACTGGCTCGGAGGGTTGGACCCGCCTTGCACCGCATAAAACGTCCGGGATTCTCGGCTCGTCGTTACCGCCGCCATGCTCTCGAAAGCGAGCCCCAGGCAAAGGACCGCCGTGATCCCCAGAAGCTGCCAGCAGCACAAGCGAGACGGCTCTGTCTGGTGGGTGTATGCCTGCAAAAAGTGTCGCATCATGTCATGGCCTTTCTTGGATGCCATTATGCGTGGTCATATATGCGGTCATCTTTGCGTTCCCCGCGGGCCCTGACCACCATATGAAGAGTCGCTTTGCCAAAACACGTCGTAAAGAAAAAGCTCACCACAAGCTATATCTGCCTTCAAGATTGAACTGAAGGTGTCACCGCCGTGATCTCATTCGAGCAGAGACTCTCCGACTCGTTTTTGTTAACTGCCCGAATGGCGAAAAAATATGATGTATTGGGTTCGAGCCCGGTGATCGTGGCAGCTGGGACGTCGACGGCTTGGCTTTCCCCTTGAGAACATGAACTTGGTGCTTCCGAGCTTGACTCTTCAGAAGCGGGCTCTTCTGAACCTGGTTCTTCCGGTGAGCGCTTTCCGTAGTGGATGTAGTAACCGGCTGCTTCGAAATCAGAAGGAGCATCCCAGGTCAAATGGGCAGTAATTCCGCTTGGTGTCGGAGCCATCGTAATGACCGGATCTGTTTCCCCGTCAAAACTTACTCCTTCGGAATCAGCCCCCTCGGAATCAAAAGCGGGAGGCGAGTCCACTCCTGCGGTTGTGTCTGTCGGCGTAGAAAGGCTGGAAATGACCGGCCCTCCCGCTCCGTCATTTGAGCAACCAGCCAGTGGCATCAGTGTTAATATTACAAGTATTAGCATATGCATCGTGAAGCTCGATTCCCCAAAAAGAACGCTTGCCAAAATCTTAACCGGCGACATAGGAACTCCTAGGTGAATTGGTATGAAGCCGTGTGGTGTTAGGTGTGTTCCCGCGGTGATCAGCGAGAGACAGGGGCGTCACCACAAATATTTCCCACAGGCGAAGAGGGGTGCAGCAAAAGCGATGCCGAGAAAAAATGATCGATGAGCGTGTTTTTTAGATGCTTTGAGCGTCTCACCGAGGTGGAAAGTGTAGAGTGTGAAGGCTTCAACCTTCACAAAGATCAGGATGGAACAGGAAATACCCTATGATCTTCTCAGCCTATTCACAGAGAAGAGAGATCACACGAGGTGTAGGTTGTTGCAGCAGAGGTGGTGTCACAACTGCGAAGAGTGAGGCACGTACTTGCTTGCGGGATATCAGTATAACGTCAATAGATGCTCTTACTCACTTCGTTCGAGGGCGTGCTCTCTCCGGCACTGTTGTAAGCGGTGACGGCGAAATAATACGTTGTCCCCATAGCCAAACTCCCCACAGTATAGGAGGTGAGGTTGCCGACCGTGATGGTATTTGTATAAAGGCCGGAAGCTGTCCCTACGTAGATTTTATAACCGCTCACGGTTGGGTCGGCGACAGGGCTCCACGAGAGTATGGCTGTTGTGGCTGACGGTGGCGGCTGGGTGGAGGGCGATACCGTCAAAGTCACAGGAACTGTCGTCCGTACCCGTTTCCCAACCCTGATTGTGATGGTCGCGTTGTAGGTGCCTGTTGCCAGTCCATTTGTATTAACTGTCACGGTGAGCTGCGCGGCATTTGTCATGGGTACTGTCGCCGGGGAAACCGTGAGCCAAGAGGCATTGTCGGAGCCGGCTAAAGTAATCTGATTGGTACGATTTCTGTAGACGGACAACGTCTCGCTAGGAGGGTTTGACTCACCTTGAACAGCATTGAACGTTAACGCAGTTGGGCTAGCAGTCAATGCCCAGCATTCAGAAGCGGGTCCAAGACCGATGAAGACAGCGACCGCAAGGGCCCGCCAGAGCCAAGGAATGGCTGAATGATTATGTTTACGACAGAACACCAGCTGCTGGTTCGTGTGTTTCATAGAGAAGGTCCCTCGTGGTGTGGTTGCATTCCTCGATGCTAAGTGTTCCAATCTCTTTCTCATTGCCTGCACGTGGCTGCCAACAGAAGGCAAAATAGGTGCCTGACAATAAATTTTCTGCTATCCCCCTAATTTCTTCAGAAGTTCTACGTGTTGTTGTGATGTTACGGGCTTGGCGGTTGTTCCTATAAGGTTTCATGCGGATCAAATATGTACGTAATTTATTTCGCCATCTCAGTCTATGAAGGGGTCAAGCAAGGGTTGGTAGTTGTGCGCGAAATTGACAGAGTGTGGGTTCTCCGAGCACATAAGCCGATTGTCGCTGTGTCTCGATATCTGATCCTGAATGATCGACGGGTCTTCACGGAACATTCTTGCCTGTGAGAGTTTAAAAAAACCTATCCATACGGTATCGTCTCCCGTAAGATTCATTTGGCTGAGGCATGCATGACAGTCTACAGATGACGGGAAGCGACAATGCCTGCTGTTCGCATCGTGACACCAGATGAAGCGCCTGCTGCTCCCGTCGCAATCGTACACACAACTGCGAGAGTCTGGATCTATCTCGGAGCGACGATGGTACTGCTCGCAATGATCGGCACATGGCTGGTTTGGTTCTCGGCGTTCATTCAAAGAGATCTTCAACAAGAAGATATTCGAGCGGCCTGTCGAAGGGCCATGCCGGACACGACCGATCGATGCTTCGATACGGTCATCATTCAGCGCGGAGGGACACGGCGGTGAGGAGAACAGGGCAGGTTCATGCCGAGGTATGTTCAGTCATCGCTCTTCTGTCACTGTTTGTTCCCTTCGTGAGTTGGGGGCAGGATCCCAATCAGGAAGAGCGGCCGCGGGTGGAGTTGTCCATGAGGTCATGGTTGTTCACGGCCGGTGAAACTCAATGGAGTCATGATGCCTCCGGACTCGACCCACTGCTCGGTGATCCTACTTCTGAACTGACGTATAAGGACAACGATACTCATCTTGTCGGGCTTGGAGTAAAAGTACATCTGAATCGCCGATTATATCTGGACGGAGAGTTCGGGTTCTCCGTCGATTTCGATCGAGGTTCATTGATCGATGACGACTACTTTTCCGGGCAGCGACTGATATCCCGTACCAGCAGCGACATAACGGGAAAAGGGACATGGTATTTCAACGGGAATGTCGGATATCGCGCGGCCGAGATTCCGAACGGACGCGGCCATATCGATGTGCTCGGCGGGTTTCAATACTGGAGAACGACGTACGAAGCAACCGGTATTGACCTGCTCGTCTGCGATTCCATGGTGTTCCTATGCACTCCGCCTTCCCAAACCTTACCGGCGATCAAAAATACGACACACTGGATTACCCCGTTACAAGTCGGCGGGCAATTCGAATATCGAATCCTGCAAAGGGTCAGCGCAAACGCGAAAATATTGTTTGCACCGGCCAGCGTCGTCTACAACGAGGACATCCATTTTCAGCGTAGTGATCTGGAGCAGGATCCGAGTTTCTCAATGTGGGGAGTCGGAGTCAGTGCCACCGTTGAGCCGACCATCAAGGTCATGTTGACCCGCCGGCTCGCGCTCGTCGGGGGCTATCGCGTCATGTGGAGCAGGAGTTACTTCGGAAGGTGGGAAGTTCATGGCCTTGGAACCGGGTCCGAGACAGCCCCTCTCACTGACTTTCAAACCCTTCGTCACGGTGCGATGGTTTCCCTCACCGCTTCATTTTAGCCCCTTATCGTCTCGATCGTCCGCTCGGCAGGGTCTCTTCCTCATACTCGAGAAAGAGTCGCTTGGCATCTGGATGGAGTTGATTCGGATGCCCGTAAGGGATTCCCAACGTCCTGAACAGCGGGGTCAATTTCCCGTTGGGATGTAGATAGCCGGCTCTGAGAGGCACGGTGCGCTTGCTGTGACGTACGAGTCTGCAGACTGTGGGTCGGATGGACGTCAGCCAATCGGCGATGTCTTTCGGGTTTCCGATGGAGGCGGAGAGCAAGAGGAGTCGCGCCTGAGTAGGACAAAAGATGATGGTTTCTTCCCACACCACCCCTCGCTCCGGATCGGCGAGGTATTGCGATTCGTCCAAAATCACAAGCCCCAACGTATCCAATCTGACGTCGATTTCCCCGCTTGCGGCATCGTAGAGCAGGTTGCGCAGAATCTCCGTCGTCATGATGAGCAAGGGCGCTTGCCCGTTTTCCTGGCGATCTCCGGTCAGAATGCCGACCTTATCGGGACCGAAGATCCCCGAAAATTCCGTATATTTGGTATTGGACAAGGCCTTGAGCGGTGATGTGTAAATGACGCTGCGATTGTCTTCCATAGCCCGACGGGCGGCCTCAACGGCCACGTACGTCTTTCCGCTCCCGGTCGGAACGCTGATCACGACGTCGGCCTCATTCAGCGCGGACAAGGCCTCGCTCTGCCAGGGGTCCGGCACAAACGGCTGCGGAGAAGGAATGCCGAGGCCTTCCAGCCAGGCCGATAGCGAGACGGCGGTTTCGGCGGATTCCGGCTCGGCTCCACGTGTCGATCCTTTTTTCTGAGCGGCCGCCGGAGGACGATGGACGAAGGGCGATTCTGATTGAGGGGATCGTTCTCCGATCAAGGTCTGCAGGTCGGATTCGAGCCCCGCACGATTGTGGCTCGAGTGTTGAAGCAGGAGCTCGATCAGTCGCCTCTTGCCGGCGCGAAAGTGCCGATGGACACGGCCGCGGGCCAGCCGATGCAAGAGCGCGACCGGCTGTTGAGCGAGCAGTTTTTCAAGTTCCTCGGTGGTCATAGGGATGTCGTTACTCGTGAATCGTTATTCGTGAATCGTCTAGACCGGCTGGGCCATTCGGATTTCTTGCGGTTAACGTTTAACGATGAAGGATTGACGATTCTCATGGCAGTTCCTCCAACACCCCGCGTCGCATCAATGTGATGGCCTGGGAAGCGGATTCGGCCAGGCCGGGATGCGAAGATCGTAAGGCCTGCACCTGGGACAGATACTCCAAGGTTCTGGCCAGTAATCGGTAGATGTCTCCTTCGGCCATGGTGGTCAATCGACAGAGCCCGATCCATGTGAGGGAGGCGTCCGCGACCCACCGCTCGACCAACGCGGCCACATCGGCCCGTAGAAGAGGAGGATCTTCGTAGGGCGATAAACTCTCCGCCAACTTGCGAACTTGCCCGAGCAGGGAACTCAGCCCAGGACTGATGCGCGGAAAGGCCCCGGGACGATCGTCGTCGTGGGCAGCGA
>CAYXKP010000066.1:0-13410 GCA_964465695.1 uncultured Nitrospira sp. | reverse complement strand
CCAGACTTGCCAGGATGCCGGCGAGGAGGGACGGGTCTGCTCCGGTAAAGGCTTCGGCGCGGATCAGTTCGGTAATCAGCAGCGAATGGTCGATCCGGATAAGCCTTGCCCATTCCCCTTCGGGCGTCAATTGCGACGCCGAGGTGAGATATCCGAATTTCTGCAGGACGTCCACACGCTCTTGGAAGCGATGCCACAAACTGGTCCGCAGTGCTTGAATGGATTTCGTATGGCGCTGTTGCTCCTGGCGAAGTCGCGATGCGGTCATGTAGTCTTTCTGACAGGCCGGTCGTGAAGGACAAGTCGGACAGGGGAAGTCGCCCAACGATTGAACGATGGCATCAGGCAGCGGTTCCAGACCGGCGGATAGAAGTATGGGCAGCACCGGCAAACGCGGCGGAATCTCTTCTAACTGGCGGCTGAGTTGATCGAACGTGTCGGCGGAACACCATGGATAGCTCGGCGTCTCCACGCAGTCGTACGTGCGATCGTACACTTCTTTTACGCTGGTGACAGGGCATTCGGTGACGGCGCCGTCCGGTCGTAAGACGGTGAGCATGGAATTCTTTTGGCCTTTACTCCGATATTGACGGAGCACGATCCCGCGGCCTCTGGTCAGTCCTACGACACGCCCCGGCGTCAGGAACGGCAAACGGGCCGAAATCTCGGG
This sequence comes from uncultured Nitrospira sp., assembly GCA_964465695.1. Classification (GTDB taxonomy): domain Bacteria; phylum Nitrospirota; class Nitrospiria; order Nitrospirales; family Nitrospiraceae; genus Nitrospira_D. The sequence goes on along the minus strand of CAYXKP010000066.1, from coordinate 12,740 downwards.
GGATTCCGACCGGTGCATCTGGTGCCGCGTATGGCGGTGTCTCCGCGCATGGTCGAAGGTGTGCCATTGGGTGATCCAGTCCGTGCAGACACGAGGGCCGAACGGTTCCATCTGCACATGCAGCGCGTCGAGTTTTTGCTCGAGCAGTTCGGCGCGTTGATTCAGTTGAAATTGAGCGAAACTCTTGGCCAGGATTCCTTGGATGTGCTCATGGGGATGGGCCTTCAAGAGGTTCAACACCATCGGGTAGCTGATGGTAAACTGACTCTCGATGGCTTCCGGCTGTCCCGTCAACCCCTTGGTCAGAACCGCCAGGTCTATGTATGGAGAGGGAGTGACGATCGCAAATCCCACATGATCTTTCCCGCGGCGGCCGGCTCGTCCGGCGATCTGCTGGACTTCTCCGATGGTCAGGTCGGTGAAGTCACGTGACTTGCGGATGCTCGATTGTGTGATCACGACCGTGCGGGCGGGAAAATCCACACCCGCCGCCAAGGTCGTCGTCGCGAATACCGCATCGAGATGGCCTTGTCGCATCAGCTCTTCGATGGCGATTTTCCAGGTAGGCAGATGCCCGGCATGATGGGCGGCCACCCCGATCCGTTTAACGATGGGAATCAGCGGGTGCTCCGCCATGCTGGGGTGCTGAACCATTATTCGGTCCAATGCGGCGGCGATGGCCTCCTGCCGCACGGGCGGCAGCACCAGATCGGCATGGTCGAATGTTTCCATGGCCTCGTCACAGGCTCGGCGTGAAGTGAGAAAGACGATGGCCGGCGTGAGATACTTGTGGCGGAGCGCAGTAACGAGATCAACCGGATGGATCGACGGCGGCATGCAGCTTCATTCCCTTTGAGATGACCACGAGGCCTGATTCAGTGACGGTAAATCGCTGCGCATCGGCCTCTCGATTGTAACCGATCTCGGTGTGAGGAGGGATCGTCACATCCTTGTCGATGATGGCGCGCCTGATGCGGCTCTGCGCGCCGATGGTTACGTTTTCCATGATGATGGATTCCCGGATATCCGCGTGGTCTTGCACGCGGACATTCGGGGATAACACGGAATTCTGGACGCGTCCACCCGAAACGATGCAACCTCCGCAGACCACCGAATCGAGGGCGATCCCCATCCGTCCTCCCTGAAAATCCTGCGCGAAGACGAACTTGGCCGGTGGGAACTGTCCTTGATAGGTTCGAATCGGCCATTCAGGATCGTACAGATTGAATTGAGGATCGACGGCGACCAAATCCATGTTCGCTTCCCAGTAGGCATCGAGCGTTCCGATGTCGCGCCAATACTTGACGGCTTTTTTGTTGGCATCTTGAAATTTGAACGCATAGACACGCCCTTGCTCGATCATTCTGGGAATGATGTTTTTCCCGAAATCATGCGCGCTGCCCTCTCGCGCATCGGCGATCAGATGTTCGCGGATGGCCTTGGTGCGAAATAAGTAGATGCCCATCGACGCAAAGGCATGGGCCGGGTCGTTCGGAAGTGGAATCGGGTGCGCCGGCTTTTCGTCGAAGCGAGTAATCCGGTAGTTCTCATCCACGGCGATGACACCGAAACGAGTGGCTTCCTCGACAGGAATGTCGATGGCGCCGACGACCGCATCCGCGCTCTTGGCAATGAGCCAATGGTACATCTCCGCATAGTTCATCTTATAAATGTGATCCCCCGCCAGAATCAGCAGAAACTCGGGGTGCTCTCCATCGATCAAAAACATATTCTGATACACGGCGTCGGCGGTGCCTCGGTACCAATCTTCACTGATGCGTTGTTGGGGAGGAACCGAGGCGATATACTCGCCTAGTTCCGCGTTGAGAATATTCCAGCCGGTCCGGATATGGCGATCGAGCGAATGTGACTTATATTGAATGAGAACGACGATCTTGCGGAGCCCGGAGTTCAGACAATTGCTCAGGGTAAAATCGATGATGCGGTACTTCCCGCCGAAGGGAACAGCCGGCTTGGCACGTTGGTCCGTCAGCGGAAAAAGTCGCTCACCTTTACCGCCGGCCAACACCATCGTGAAAATGTGCTTCATCGGCGGAATTCTAGCAGGACCCACCGGAAATAGAAAGGAAGCGGAATCGTTGACTTCCCGTTCCACGCGGATAATACTAGCCATTCAGAACACGTGAGCATCTCGGTCAATGGACCATGAACCTAAGGAGAACGCATGAAGCGAGATGTCGTTGTCGCCGCTCTTCCACGAGTCGATTCCAAACGTGTGACGAAGCTGCCTGAGAGATCATCCGGCCCGGCTCGCAACATGGCGTGGCGCCTGGAGAAGTTGGAGGGGCAGATCCAGAAGCTATCCGAGTTGGTTCGGGACCATGCCGAAGATATGGATCGGTTGGTGCGTATCGTTGCGGAGAACCAAGATGTAGTCCGCCGACAGTTGCTTCGGAAGCACCATGAAAAAGTTCGCGTGAGAAAGCATCTCCGAGAAGCCAATTCCCAGTCGGACTAGAGCCGACGACCGTGTGCTCGGTTGCAATCCTTGCACCAGCCGGCTTGCTGTCTACGTGGCGGTGATCTCCCGCAAACGGGTCCCCCTGCGATATGATATGACAAGAAGGAGTTACGCGTCGTGATGAACCACGTGCGCATCGTCGCCGGCATTATTGCGGCTCTCAGTATAGCGGGAGCGCAGACTCTCCATGCGTTGTCCGATCCGCCTGTACGGACATGGCCGGTCCAAATTCCCTATGAAGCGCCGCCGAAGAATCCGGATGTGCCGGATGTCTCGATACCCCCGAATAAGAACCCGCTCAGTCCGGAGGACCTCAAGCGAGCCGAAGCATTGCTTCCTTTACTGGAAGGCAAACAAGAGTTTTGGGCGATGGGAGAATTCATCCATCTTGGAGAGCCATCCGTGCCGGTCCTCATTCAAGCGCTGACCATGCCGAGCCCGCGAATCCGGTACAACGCCATCGAAACCTTGCTGATGATGAAGGGGATCGCCGGAGTGCCCGCCCTCGTGTCCACAGCCAAGGAGCCCGGCGAGGTTCCTCGCGTGCGGGAGCATGCCTTGCGTGTCGCCGTTCGTCTGGATTCGGCAAAGGCGCCCGAAGCGATCGAAGTCATGGCCAAGGACCCCAATCCATCAATCCGAAAAGCTGCGGCGTTCGAAGCGCGGTATGTCCGGCAGAAGGCCGTCATTCCCATCTTGATTCCGATGGTGAGCGACGACGAGCGCTTCGTGGCACTCTCGGCACTGCAATCCCTCTGGATTCTGACTCGCCATGAGACTGAGTTTCACGACTGGGATACATCGACCAAGCAGGATCGTATGGCTTGGTCCACCGAATGGACGGAATGGTGGGACGCCAACAAGGACATTTTTGAAATTCCCGAACCGCAACGGCACAGGCGCAGCTCATAACCGCGCCGAGGAGGTTGCAGGCCGAGAGAATCCTATGTTACGAGTAAACGTATGAGACCAAAGAGCGGAACCATGTTGAAGATCGCCAAGCTGGGCAATCCGATTCTTCGTAAGATTGCCGCCCCGATCGATCCGCGTGAGATTCAATCGTCTGAGATCCAGAGATTGATCGACGACATGTTTGAAACGATGTATGACGAACCCGGCATCGGGCTGGCCGCTCCTCAAGTTTCGCGTTCGATTCAGCTGGTCGTGATGGGCTGCAACGGTGAGGGTGGATTTCCCGAAACGGTCCTCATCAACCCTTCCATCGTCTATTACGGGCCTCAACAGGTGGAAAACTGGGAAGGATGTCTGAGCGTCGACGGATTGAGGGGTAAAGTGACCAGGCCCTCTCTGGTGCGGGTCAAAGGGTTGGATCGGAAGGGCAAACCTCTGGATTTCGAGGCCACAGACCTGTACGCGGTCTGTATCCAACACGAACTCGACCACTTGATCGGGAAAGTCTTTCTCGATCGCATGACCGATATGTCCACCCTCACGCAGCTTGACGAGTTTGCGCAGTATTGGCAGAAAGAGCCCACAAACGTAATCTAGCAGGATGTTGAAAAAGACCGCCGGCTTTGTTCTCGCATCGCTCAGAGGTTCAACGTACAAGCTAACGTACGCCTCACCTCCTCGCTCGCTGCGGTCGCGCCGGACAGTCTTTTTGAACATCCTGGAGCCTGTCTCGTTCAATCATCTGTGAAATCCCTTCTTCGCGTCCTGCTGTATCTTCGGCCTCACCGCGCACTCGCGCTCGCCGCACTCCTTTGCGCGGCGTGCGCTACGGCGATGGAGCTGGTGCCGCCTTGGGTCATCAAGATCATCATCGACGACGTGATTCAGGCAAAGCAGGCGTCATTGTTGCCATGGGCGATCGGTTTGCTGGTGGGCGCCCATGTGCTCAAGAACGTGTTTGCGTCGCTCAGAATCCGGCTGAATAATCGGCTTGAGCAGACCGTGGTCCACGATCTTCGCCGGCATATCTTCTCCGCCCTCCAACGTCTGTCCATCACCTATTTCGAAAATCGCTCGACGGGGGAAATCATGTCCCGTGTGACGGGCGACACGGAGCATGTCGAGCGGATATTCATTGACGGGCTCGAAGGGATGCTGACGGCGTCGCTCACGTTGGTCGGGATCACGGGGCTCCTATTCATGCTGAATTGGAAGTTGGCGGCGCTCTCACTCCTGCCGATCCCGGCGCTTGTCTTGTCCGCCAGTTGGTTTACGTCGAAGGTCCATGGGTATTACCGGGAGACTCGCCGGAGCGCAGCCGAATTGAACGGCTATCTACAAGATGCCTTGTCCGGTATCAGGGAGACGATGGGGTTCGGCCGCCAGGGGCACGAACAGGCACGTTTCGACCGGCTGAGCCAGGCGTATAGTGAGAAGAACCTCAAGGCAATGGTTTTGTGGTCCATGTATTCGCCAGGGATGATTCTGGTGGCCGCGTTTGGAACGGTCTTGATCCTCTGGTACGGCGCGGGAGAAGTCATGGAAGGGCGGCTCACGCTCGGCGAATTGGTGTTGTTTCTGTCCTACCTGGCGATGTTCTACGTGCCTATCAATCAGATTCATTCAGTCAATCATATGTTGCAGCATGCGTTGGCGGCGAGCGAGCGGGTCTTTGACGTGTTGGATACGATTCCGGATGTCACCGACCGTCCTGGCGTGGTTACTCCCGGACATCGCGCCCAAGGAGAGGTTCGATTCGACGGAGTGCGCTTTCACTACAGATCCGATGTTCCGGTTTTGAGGGGAGTCTCGTCGACCGTGCAGGCAGGCGAGCGGGTGGCACTGGTCGGGATGAGCGGTGCAGGGAAGAGCACGCTCCTGAAGCTGTTGATGCGGTTTTACGACGTCACAGCCGGTGGGATCTTTATCGACGGGAAGGACATCCGCGATCTGCCGGTCGCATACTTGCGGAACCAGATCGGGTTCGTGCAGCAGGAGCCGTTCTTGTTTAACGGGACGGTTCGAGATAACTTGCTCTACGGCGATTTGCATGCGGACCAGGCTCGGTTGGAAGCCGCGGCCCGCGCGGCGCGCGCGCATGAGTTCATCGCGGCGTTACCCGAAGGATATGACACCTGGATCGGCGAACGCGGCGTCAAGCTGTCGGTCGGGCAAAAACAGCGGGTCTCGATCGCACGGGTGTTGCTGAAAGATCCGCCCATCGTCATTTTCGACGAAGCCACATCCAATATCGACACGGAGACCGAGGTGAAAATCCGCGAAGCGTTGACTGAGCTTACACTGGGACGAACCACGTTCATTATTGCCCATCGATTATCCACGCTCCACGATGTGGACCGCATTTTGGTGCTCGATAAAGGCCGATTGGCGGAGGATGGCCGACATGACGAACTGCTCAGCCGGGGAGGAATCTACGCAGGTCTCTATGAGGCTCAGTTCCAAGTGTAGCGGCAGCGTCAGGTTAAGACTGAAGCGAAAGAAACCAAACTTCCACTCAACCTCACCTCAGTCTTCGAGACTTGCGGCAGTTGCGGGTCCGAAGAGGAGCTCGGTATACTCTTTAGAGTGAACAATCGGAGGCTGTCGATCGATGGTGCTGCTGTATGAAAGCGATCCGCTGGATGACGAGCATGCCCGTGGTCGTTTCTACCACGTGTGCAAAGGGAGAATCGATCGTACGCCGTTGAACGTGCCGGCGCCGGATTGCCCGTACGAATGTCAGCAGTGCGGAATCGATCTGGAAGCCGAGGATTTTTTCGTGGCCCTTCAAAAAGGATCGGTGTAATCGTTATGGCTGGGAGTGCCGGCAGAAAAACGGTCGGAGTGTCGCGGGGCCTGATGATGCTGTGTGAGACCTGTTATGCCCAGGTCGTCAGTGAAAAGCTTCCGGATGAGAAAAACTTCGTCGCCGACTTCGAAGCGCTCTTCGATACGATCTGCATCGGCTGCACCGACATCAATCGCCCCCTCATCGACGACATGGCGGGCAGCGGCGAGTAAGAGCGTTTCGATACTAACCATTTCTCATCCGTGGATATGATGAGGAGGTCGGAATAGCTTAGCTTCCGAGGTGGTCTGCCAGATTGAAAACAACGCGTTATTTCCGAGCAACAAGGACCAGGCCGGATAGAAAACTTATTAAGGATGAATGGATCGAGTTTGTTGTCAGCTATCCTGAAAGGGAGTACATACAGGTCGATGGCCGAATCAGGCGGTGGGCCAGAATCGAAGAAATGGACAACCGATATCTGCGAGTCATCCTGCTGCGCGATAGGGAGACGGTTCACAATGCATTTTTTGATAGAAGGTATGCGCCATGAAAATCAGTTATTTTCAAGATACGGACACATTGTATATTGAATTCCGGGCCGATGACATCGCCCAATCTAAAGATCTTGATGAAAATACCATTCTAGATGTGGATGCGAAGGGCAATGTCTGTGCAATCACGTTTGAGCATGCAAGCCAGCGCACGGATGTCAGTCATTTGATCGTGGAAGGTATTGCAGCGTAGTCACAGCCCCAAAATCACCCCTCATCGATGACATGGCCGACAGCGGCGACTAGCTTCTTTTCTGTTCTTCTTTTCATCCCCTGGGACGAACCGTGCGTTGCCAAAGGCTCAGTACTCTTATGAGTGGGGATTGATTTGACAAGTTCACGAGCTGGCATAACAATCTTAATGAGGTCTGTGAGGATATATTTCAGTGTTTGAGAGGTAGCGATCTGTGATGCCATGACATTTAGGAATATTAGCGAGCCCGCAGAAAAACAGCCGACCTATCGCTGCCCCTGCTGCAGTTATCTGACGTTATATGGAAGAGCCGGTGATGAGATATGTCCGGTGTGTTTCTGGGAGGATGATGGCCAGGATGGTCATGATGCTGATGAGGTACGTGGGGGCGCCAATGGTTCACTGAGTTTAACGCAGGCACGCCAGAACTTTAGAGATTTTGGAGCAAGCGAGCACAAGCACTTACAGTATGTTCGTAAACCCATGCCGCAGGAGATATGAGTGATTTCTAGTGCGCTCTTTGCTAAAAATGGAGGAGGGTGAGCAGGTTCAACGGTTGATTGGGCATGAGGTTCTTGGCAGTTAATCCTTTGCCATTATTTGCACTCCTTCCCATTAAAGTACATACAGGTCGATTCGCCGGATTTGACCTTCCAGGTTTTGATCAGCGGGAGCTTGTCGTCTCCTCTCATCTCCACCACGAAATCGACGAGGCCGGAAATGGGGAGCTTCTCCATATGGGGTTTGGCGGCCTCCGGTACTTCAACATAAAAGACCTTCCCGCTTGTGGAAATCAGGATCTGATTCTGCTCCTTGTCGATGTAAATCACTGGGCTGTAAAAACTACGGTCTTCGGCAAGCACCGGTACAGCCGGTAAAGTCAGCATCCACAGCAACAGCGGAAAACAGTATTTGGATAGCCACCTCATCTCCATGGGCGATGCCCCTCATTCATACAGTAGAGGAACATTAGTATATTCGGAGAAAGATGGGAACCGCAAAAATTGCTTAGCGGATGAGAATCTCGGCTGGGGTGACGCGGCCGGATTTGATCCAATAGGTCCTCACGTCCGGCTCCGGATTCATGAGAGAGACCAGGAGATAGGCCGGAAGAGGGAGATTGATCTTAGGCCAAATCTCTTCGTAGTCTGTTGCGATTTTGATGTCGGTGACTGAGGGGCGGGCCGGATCGTGCGGGTGCGAGTGATAAACGACTTGTAGATTGAGGCCGTTGTTGCGCATGTCCTTCTTGGCGGCTGAGAAGTCCTGCATGTCCATGACGAAGGCGATTTCCGCACGTTCGGCCGGGGAGAGTCGCTCGAGATGCGCGACCTTGGCCGAATCGAACGAAGAAAGGTTTTGCGCGCCCTCCATCGCGACGATGTTCTTGATGCGATAGAGGCGGCTGACCACCCCATCGGTTCCAGCTAGCAGTCCACAACATTCGTATGGAATGAGCTCCTTAGCATGGGCGATGATGTCGTCGAGAATTTGTCGAGGGATGACAAGGTCGGCCACGGTGAGTACTATCCGATTCCGTCTTGCGCTTCACGCTTCACGAGCGACGATTCACTAACTAAATGGTGCAGCTGACCGCATAATCCAAGCTCAGATCTTTGATCTTTGGATTAGGACCGCACAGCGGGCAGGCCGGATCCTTGGGACGACCGACCTTTCGGAACTTCATTTCAAGCGCATCGTAGATCAACAGTTTATCGGCGATCGTCTCTCCGATGCCGAGAATATCTTTGATCGCTTCCGACGCCTGCAGAATCCCCATGGTTCCGGCCAAGACGCCCAGCACACCGGCTTCCTGGCAATTCGGAACCAATCCGGCCGGCGGAGGCTCGGGATAGAGGCAGCGGTAGCAGGGATAGCCTTGGTGCGGCTTGATCGCCGTGAGTTGCCCCTCAAATCGGAACATGCTCGCGGAGATCAGCGTTTTCTTCGCGAAGAAACAAGCGTCGTTAACCAGAAAGCGGGTGGTGAAGTTGTCCGATCCGTCCAGCACGATGTCGTATTGGGAGACGAGCGGGAGAATGTTTTCGGCATCGACCAGTTGGTGGTATGCGTTGATCGTAATCTCAGGATTAATGGCGGACAAGGTTTTCCGGCCGGACTCAACTTTGGGCTGTCCAAGCGTTGCAGTGGAGTGCATGATCTGCCGTTGGAGGTTTGAGAGGTCCACGACGTCGCCATCGACCAAGCCGATGGTCCCAATCCCGGCGGCTGCCAGATACAGACCGGCTGGCGACCCAAGGCCACCCGCGCCGATCAACAATACTTTGGCCCGCTTGAGCTTGAGTTGTCCCTTGCCACCGACATCCTGAAGAATGATGTGTCGGCTGTAGCGTTGGATTTGTTGCTCAGTCAGTTCCATTTCGTTCGTATCTTGTCGTTCGTGAAGCGTGAAGCGCGATCTTAGTACGAGATACGCTTCACGAGGTGCGCATCACATTCCGTCATTCGACTACGTTCAATTCGATCGGATCGACGACACAGCCTTTGGCCCGCAGTCCCGCCACGGCTCGTTCAATCTCCGCTGTATCGCCGGAGAGTTCTATGTCAGCCCATCCGGTCGTCTCACGAACATCTGCTCGTCTCACATCGGTCACCACGTTATATTCCCGCCCGATCTGATAGATGATCGGCTGCCGAATTTTGTCTTCAGGAAAACGGATATGGAAACGTAAGTGTGCCATGGTTACCCTCCCGCGATTGCCGGGACGATCGAAACCTCATCGCCGTCTTTGAGGGACGTGTCTTTTCCTGCGAGGAAACGAATGTCTTCCTCGTTGACATAAATGTTCACGAAGCGACGGAGCTCTCCGGTTTCATCGCACAGACGATCTTTGATGCCGGGATGTGTACTGTTCAGTACTTCGATCATTTCCACCACGCTGTCGGCTTTGGTCTCGACCTCGCCCTGGCCTTTGGTCAGGGGGCGAAGCGGAGTCGGAATACGAACTTTGATCATGCGCCACCACCGTTCTTTCCCATTTTAAACGTCTTTTCGAAGTCTACCAGGCTGGGTTGGATGCGGACCGGGCGACCGACGGAATCGATCACCGCTTCCTGGGTCTTCAGGCCGTTGCCGGTGACATAGGCCACCGTCACCTCGCCTTTTTTGATCACCCCTTGCTTGACGAGCTTTTTGAGCACGCCGATCGTGACGCCTCCGGCTGTTTCAGCAAAGATACCCTCGGTCTGGGCGAGCAGCTGAATACCCTCCACGACTTCCTCGTCCGTGACCATATCCATGGCTCCATGGCTCTCGGCGGTCGCCTTGAGCGCATAGTACCCATCGGCAGGGTTGCCGATGGCAAGAGACTTGGCGATCGTCTGTGGTTTCACAGGTTTGAAGAAGTCGCGTCCCGCCTTGAATGCGGTAGAAATTGGCGAACAGCCTTCCGCCTGAGCGCCGTTGATCTTCGTGCGAACGTGATCGATGAGGCCTAAAGCCTTCATCTCATGCAGGCCCTTCCAAATCTTCGTCAAAAGAGAGCCCGACGCCATCGGAATGACGACTTGATCGGGGGTTTTCCATCCCAGTTGTTCCACGGTTTCAAAGGCCAAGGTCTTGGAACCTTCGGCATAGTAGGGACGGATGTTGATGTTCACGAACGCCCAGCCATGTTCACCGGCAATCTCGCTGCAGAGCCGGTTGACGTCGTCGTAATTGCCTTCGATCTCGACGACGTGCGGCTTATAGATCAGGTTGCCGAGCACCTTCGCCGCTTCAAGGTCTCCGGGAATGAATACATAGCAGTGTAGATTGGCGGAGGCCGCGTGGGCCGACACGGAGTTCGCCAAGTTGCCGGTCGACGCGCAGGCCACCGTTTCGAAGCCGAGCTCGCGCGCGCGTGTGAGGGCCACGGCGACGACCCGGTCTTTGAATGACAGGGTCGGATGATTGACCGTGTCGTTTTTAATGTAGAGCTCGTTGAGCCCCAGATACGCGCCCAGGTTTTTCGCCCGTACGAGCGGAGTGAACCCGGCATGCGGTCCCACGAAGTTCGTTCCCTCGACCGGCAGCAGGTCGAGATAACGCCACATGCTGCGGGGTCCATCCTCGATCTTCTTCCGCGAAATCGTCTTTTTGATCTCGTCGTAGTTGTACTTCACCTCCAGAGGACCGAAGCACATTTCGCACACGTGGATCGCCTTCGTCGGGTATTCCTTGCCGCATTCCCGGCACACCAGCGCTTTCATTTTGCTCATCGTCGCACCACCTTCTTAAACTCTACGCGGAGGGACGCACGGCGCATCCCGCATAGGGGTCCCCATCGTCGAACAGCTCGGTAATCGTCGGATGTTCCCCGCAGAGCGCGCAATTCGGGTTCCGGCGGACTTTGATTTCTCGAAATTGGGTTTTGCGCGCATCGAAGTCCAGCAGACGGTCCGTCAGCGGCCGTCCGATCCCCAGGACGAGCTTCAAGGCTTCAGTCGCCTGAATGGTCCCGATAATGCCTGCCAAGACGCCGATCACTCCGGCTTCCTGACAGGAAGCAACCAGGCCAGGGGGCGGGGGCGCCTTAAACACGCAACGATAGCAAGCCGATTTCTTCGGGAGGATGGTCGTGACCCGTCCGTCGAATCGCAGAATGCCGCCATGGACCAGCGGCTTCCCGGCGAAGAAACAGGCATCGTTGATCAAAAACTTGGCCGGAAAATTGTCGACTCCATCGATCACCACGTCGTAATCGCCGATGATCTTGAGTGCATTTCCTGCGGTGAGCCTCTCTTCGTACATCGAGACCGAGACATCAGGGTTCAATGCCTGGATCTTTTCTTTGCCTGATAGGACCTTGGGGCGACCCACGTCCGGAGTATGATGGAGGATTTGGCGCTGGAGATTGGTCAGATCCACCACATCGCTGTCGATCAACCCAATTGTGCCGACTCCTGCCGCGGCCAAATACAACGCCGCGGGGGAGCCGAGGCCACCGGCACCGACGAGCAGAATCCGGGACTTGGCGATTTTCTTCTGTCCCTTGCCCCCGACCTCGGGCAGCAGGATATGCCGACTGTAGCGATTTATTTGCTCTTCAGTAAATTCCATGTCAGTCAGGGATGTTGAAAATGGCGTAAGACACTGCCGGCTCACCGTCTCGCCGGCGCGCATAGACATGGCGCTCTTTCTTCATCGCGCCGTGCGCCTCGCTGGCGACCATTTTGAGCATCCCTCCTACATAATCTGGCCGATGACTTAGATGACTTAAATATTAAAATACTTTTCGATGCTGATATAGCGCTCGCCCGTGTCGCACAGGATCGTGACGACGTTCTTGCCCGGTCCCAGTTCGTCGGCGATCTTTTGAGCGGCGAATACATTGGCACCGGCGGAAATGCCCACCAACAAGCCTTCTTTTTTAGACAGCTGTTTGGCGGTTTGATAGGCCTCGTCGTCCGTCACGGTGAGGACGCGGTCGAGGATCTTTCGGTTGAGAACTTTGGGAATAAAGCCCGCACCAATCCCTTGAATTTTATGCGGTCCCGGATCGCCCCCGGATAAGACCGGTGAGGTCGCCGGTTCGACGGCGATCACCTGGATCTGCGGGTTCTTTTCCTTGAAGACCTCGCCGCATCCGGTGATGGTCCCGCCGGTTCCAACAGCCGCTACAAACGCATCGATCTTCCCTTCGAGAGCGTCCCAAATCTCCGGCGCCGTCGTCATCCGGTGCATGGCGGGGTTGGCGGCATTCGAGAATTGATCCGGCATAAAGTACGACGGGTTCTGTGCCAGAATACTCTCCGCTTCCTTGATGGATCCTTTCATGCCTTCCCAAGCCGGTGTCAACACCAGCTGTG
>CAYXKP010000065.1:18568-23728 GCA_964465695.1 uncultured Nitrospira sp. | reverse complement strand
GTGGGGTAAAGGCCTCATTCAGGTCACTGAATGAACCTCCCGGGGTCGGGCCGCCGCCGATGACGTAAATACGGCTCTGTACCACCGCCGACCCGAGACCGTGACGGGCTGTCGGCATCGGCTCCATACGCCGCCAGGTATCACGTGTCGGGTCATAAGCCTCGTTCTCGCGGAAGGTGCCGGCATCCCCTTCTCCGCCGAATACATAGATCCGCCCTTCTACCGCAGCGGCCGTGATGCCGCTGCGCGCGGTGGGCAAGTCCGAGACCCGCGTCCAACGATCGGCAACCGGGTCGTACTTTTCCGTAACGACGAGATTCTGAGAATAGTCTCCATTCACACGCCCGCCGATTGCGTAGATCTGCCCGCCTACAGTTACGCTGGCGAGATGATCACGAGGAGTCGGCAACGGAGCACGGATCGCCCACACATTGCGGACGGGATCGTAAGCTTCGACCTGCGCGTTATTGCCCTTCCGATCATAGCCACCGATAGCATAGAGCTTTCCCTCGTGCTCGGTCACAGAAAGTGCGCCGCGGGCGGTCGGCATCGGGGCGCGTTCACTCCAGGAATCCGTCACCGGATCATAGGCATACACCGTCGCCACCGGGTTCCAGACGCTGAGTCCAGATCTGCTGTATCCGCCTATAACATACAATCGGCCATCCGCTACACCGATTCCCACATGGTGCAAACCTACCGGCATAGACGCTTTGGACGTCCATCGGTCAATCACCGGATCGTACATTTCAACGGTGGGCGTAATCGTGAAATTCATCACATTGGCCAAACTGGGCTTCTCGAACCCACCGACGACGTAAATTTTTCCATCCAGCGCCGCCGCAGCTACTTCCGTCCGCTTCGTCGGCATGGGGGCAGCTGTGCGCCAACTTCCTTGATCCGGTTCTGCTTGGGCTGAGTGATTGGAGAACGAGAGCGTGATGAAGAAAATCACAGCAAGGCATGGAGGAAGGACGAGCATCAGAGCCACCCGAGTAAGTCGCCATACATACATAACAGTGTCCGGACCGTTCACCAGCTAGGTGAGGCCCGAGAACATGAACTCTGGATCGGGGGCGAACTCAACCGTGGACGTGCTTATACTAGCTGACGATGAAGGTCACTCGTTCTTGCTACGGCAAAGCAGCCCGAAGGAGCTGCCTAAGGCCAGGCCGCCGAGGAAGGTCAGACCGAGGATCAGGCCAAGAAGCGAGGTCGGTGGACCCGCTTGACGCCGGATATGCCGCCGGGCTTGGCACCCTACGGTGGCCTCGCCACCGATCCAACCGCGCGGGTCGTCGGTCTGTGTGTCAGTCCGAGTATCGGTGGATTTCATGCCTCTCTCCCTTCATCCAATGCGATGCATTCCTCGATCAGCTGCTCCAATTCATCCCTGTCCTCCTGTCCCACGTCCACAAATCGAACCCCGAACGTCCGATCGACGATCCACTGTACCCTGGCTTGCTCAATCAGAATCGGTGTGTCATCTCCTGGGACAATCAGCTTGACGGCGATCTGCTTTCCCGGCTGAACCTCAAGAGAGCTTTCGATCCGTGCGCCGCCGAGCGATAGATCAAGGGCCGCCCCTTCGACTTCATGCGAATTGGCCCGAAGCATGCTTTTGATGTGAGCCGGGACTCGACGGTGTCGACGTCGTTCCATTAACGGTAGAATACCTCTTTCACCCGCAAAAAGCACGTGGCGAGCTTCCCAAGCCGCTGATTGTTCGAGGGTTCTCTTGCAAGTCATCGAAACTTTTGGATAAGGTACGGCACGATGGACCAAGCTCGTTCGCGCCAGATTCTCTTTGCCTGCGCGAGCGGACTGCTCTTGCCGGTCTGTTTTCCGAAGTTTGATCTGGGATTGCTTGCCTGGATCGTTCTGATTCCCCTCCATCTGGCGCTTGATCAATGCTCCCGACATCGGGCCTTTTGGATCGGCTGGCTGAGCGGTCTCGTCGGATTCACGGGCATCATGGCCTGGGTCGTCACCGCCATGACGACTTACGGCCAGGTGCCCGAACCGATTAGTTATGCCATTTTGTTGCTTCTGACGGCCTATCTCGGGCTCTATGTCGGCTTCTATAGCCTGGCCGTCGTCTGGTTGCGTGAACTCATCCCACGCTATGGTATTTTCTTTGCCCCCTGCTTCTGGGTCGCCCTTGAGTTATTCCGCACTCACCTGCTTTCCGGCCTTCCATGGTGTCTCCTCGGCTATTCACAATATCGCGAGCTGGACTTGATTCAGGTCGCAGACCACACGGGTGTGTACGGGATTTCCTTCCTCATCGTGCTGGTGAATGTGGCCTTCGCCGAGCTATTCCTGTGGATCATGCCGTTTTTCAGAGGATTTCACCCGGTTAAGCTTCCCTGGGAGTTACTCACGACTGCGGCGGTCTGCATGCTGCTGTCGTGGTTCTACAGTTCGGCGGTCCTGAGCGCTCGAGATCTGAAAAGCCAGAACACCATCACCGTAGGGATCGTGCAACCGAATATCGATCAAGCCGTGAAGTGGGATGAATCGTTCCGTGATGAGACGATGCGGAGGTTCGACCGCCTGACTGCCCAACTGGGCACCGGTACCGACTTGATCGTGTGGCCCGAGGCAGCTACGCCGTTTATTCTCGAGAGGGAGAAAGAGTATCAGCTGCAGCTGATTGCCTGGACGGAACGCGCGCAGGCACCGATCCTCCTCGGCAGCCCGGCCCTGAGGTACTATCCCGATCGCCGGCCCTACCTCCTGAATAGCGCCTATCTGCTGGGGACCGACGGTACCATCCTCGGCCGTTACGATAAGCATCATCTCGTGCCGTTTGGCGAATACATTCCCCTCAAGTCATCGCTCCTGTTCTTCCTCGATAAACTGGTCGAGGGAATCGGCGATTTCGAACCAGGACCCGGGCCGACGACTCTTTCGTTCAGTCCCAAGTCCTGGAGCAAGGAACGGTCGGCCGGCTCCCGCTCAGTCAAGTTCGGTGTGGCGATCTGCTATGAGGTCATCTTCCCGAATTTGGTCCGGCAGTTTGCCGCGAACGGCGCGGAGTTTCTCGTGACGATCACGAATGACGGATGGTTTGGGCCATCCTCGGCTCCCGCCCAGCACTTTGCCATGGTGGTCTTTCGCTCCGTGGAAAATCATTTGGCATTCGTGCGGGCTGCCAATACGGGCATTTCCGGGTTCATCGATCCGTTCGGACAGATTATCGAAGCGACCCCACTTTTTGCGGAGCAGGCTTCATACACGACGGTCCCGACGAGACAAGCCCGCACGTTTTACAGCTATTACGGCGATGTGTTTGCTCACGTCTGTGTTATAATCTGCGCGCTTCTGTGTCTGTTCGGGTACTTCCGCACGAAGGAACCAGCCCTGACGGCAATCACACCGGCATGACCGTAGAAGGAGGACCGTCGCATGTTAGAAGAAGTGGAAAGTCGTGTTCGTGCCCTGGGAGAACAGATCTCTGAATTACGGGGGCATCTTTGACTTCGCCCATATGACGGCCGACTTGCAAGAATTGGAGGCGCAGATGGGCCAGCCTCACTTCTGGAACGATGCGCGCGCCGCCGCAGTGGTGAGCCGCAAGAAAGCGACGATCGAGCGAGAGCTGCAGCAGTGGCGCGACATCGAGACCAAAATGGGCGATTTGGGCGCCTTACTGGAGTTGGCCCATGAGAGCGGTGACTCGACCCTGGAGACCGAACTGGCCGGCGAGCTGAATCAATTGGAACCTCGCCTGGCCACGTTGCGTGTCGAGCTTCTCCTCTCCGGAGAACTCGACCCTAATAATGCCATCGTCGCGATTCATCCCGGCGCCGGCGGCACTGAATCGCAGGATTGGGCTCAAATGCTCCTGCGAATGTATGTGCGGTGGGCGGAACACAAGAAGTTCAAGGTGGAAACACTGGACCTGTTGCCCGGCGACGAAGCAGGCATCAAAAGCGTGACGCTGTCCATCACGGGGCCCTATGCCTATGGATATCTCAAGGCGGAGGCCGGAGTGCATCGCTTGGTCCGCATTTCGCCGTTCGATTCCAACAAGCGGCGCCACACGTCGTTCGCATCCGTCTTCGTGTACCCGGAGTTGAGCGAGGACATCGATGTTGTCGTGGAAGAGAAAGATCTCCGCATCGATACGTTTCGGTCAGGCGGTGCCGGTGGTCAGAATGTCAACAAGGTGGAAACCGCCATCCGCATTACGCACTTGCCGACCGGTATTGTCGTACAATGCCAGAATGAGCGCTCCCAGCTTCAGAATCGAAACGGCGCCATGAAAATCCTGAAGGCGCGCCTCTTCGAATTGGAACAGAAGAAGAAAGAAGCGGAGTTCAACGCCATCGTGGGCGAAAAGAAAGACATCGCGTGGGGCAGCCAAATCCGATCCTATGTGTTCCAGCCCTATCAACTGGTCAAAGATCACCGAACGGGTCATCAAATCAGCAACGTCTCATCCGTCATGGACGGCGACCTCGATGGATTCATCGAGGCGTTTTTGAAGAGAAAATTAGGGAAAGGGAGCGACCAACCCGCCCCGGTCGGCGGCGAAGATGATGTGTGAGCCGATCTATCTAGTGCGCGGTCTATCTAGTCTGTCTGGTTTCAACGACAAGACCGACCGAATAGACCGATAGACAAGACAGACCAGACAGACTTCTCATGGATGAACTGAACGAACAGCGGCAACAGCGGATCAAGAAACTCGATCTCCTGCGAGAGGCGGGCGTCGCCCCATACGGCACCCGCTTTGAGGTCAAAGATCGTGCCGGACAACTGCTTGAGCTGCACGGCGAGAAGACGAAGGAAACGTTGGAGCAAGAAAAGATCTCGTGCACGTTCGCCGGACGGGTCGTCGCATTGCGGCGTTTCGGGAAGGCCGGATTTGCCGTCCTGCAAGACGGATCCGACCGCCTCCAAGTGTACCTCAAAAAGGATTTTCTCTCAGAACAGGCTTACACCATCGTCGAACAACTTGATCTTGGTGATTGGATCGGAGTCACGGGAACGTTGTTCCGTACGAAGACGAACGAGTTCACCGTCGAGGTTCGTCACCTGACGTTTCTCAGTAAAGCCCTGCGGCCGCTCCCCGAAAAGTGGCATGGCCTGACAGACGTTGAAACCAGGTATCGGCAACGCTATGTCGATCTGATCGCCAATCCCCAGGTC
>CAYXKP010000065.1:0-18558 GCA_964465695.1 uncultured Nitrospira sp. | reverse complement strand
CCAGGTCCACCAGATCTTTTCGACAAGAAGCCGTATCATCGCCGGCATCCGCACGTTTCTCATCGAACGGGGGTTCCTCGAGGTCGAAACACCCATGATGCATCCCATTCCCGGCGGCGCGGCAGCCAAGCCCTTCGTCACGCATCATAATGCGCTCGGCATCGATCTCTATTTGCGCATCGCGCCGGAATTATATTTAAAGCGCCTGATCGTCGGCGGATTTCCTCGCGTGTTCGAGATCAACCGCAACTTCCGGAATGAAGGCATCTCGACGATCCACAACCCTGAATTCACGATGCTGGAATTCTATGTATCCTACGCGGATTATCAGGACTTGATTGCGCTCACCGAGGAGCTTATTTCCGGCCTGGCTCACCAGATTTTTGGCACGACCGCCATTCAGTACCAAGGGAAGGAGATTGTCCTTACGCCGCCGTGGCGGCGATGGTCTTACCACCAGGCCATCCTCGAAGTGAATCAACTCGACCCATCGGTCCTCCGTAATCGGGACAAGGCATTGGCGGTCGCCAAACGGCTGAATGTGCCCGTGGATCCCAAGGCGCCCCTCTTCGGCATCGTGAATGAGATTTTCGAGGAAACCGTCGAGCCGAATCTCCAGCAGCCGACCTTCATCACGGACTATCCGATCGACATCTCTCCGCTCGCACGACGGAAAGATTCCGACCCGAGCCTGACCGATCGATTTGAGCTTTACATTGCCGGGCGGGAAATCGCGAATGCCTTTTCCGAGTTGAACGATCCGCTGGACCAACGTGAACGGTTCGAAGGTCAGGCGGTTCAGCGTGAGGCGGGTGATGAAGAGGCTCATCTCGTCGACGAAGACTTTCTCCGCGCGCTCGAATTCGGGATGCCGCCGACGGCCGGAGAAGGGATCGGGATCGACCGGCTGGTCATGTTGTTTACCGATCAGGCCTCGATTCGCGATGTCGTCCTCTTCCCGCAGCTCCGGCCGGAGAAATAGTGGCGCTTCCCTACGAAATTTTCGTCGGGCTCCGCTACCTGCGCGCCAAACGCCGCAACCGGACCATCTCGCTCAACACCTTTGTGTCTGTAGCCGGGATTACGCTGGGAGTGGCCGCGCTGATCGGTACGGTCGGTATCATGACCGGCTTCCGGGAAGACATCCAGAACAAGATCCTCGGCACAACTGCGCATATCGTCGTCCAAGAGCGTATGAAAGAGCACATGACCGACTATGACCGTCTGACCGAGAGAATCGAAACGGTACCCGACGTCGTAGCCGCCACGCCTTTTGTATTCCGCCAGGTGTTGCTCACCACGCAAAGCGGCGTACAGGGCATCATCCTGCGCGGCATCGACCCTAGACGTGAGGCCAATGTCACGGAACTCGCCAAAAATATCACGGCTGGACAGCTGCTTGATCTGCTCACCCCGGTGAAAGTGATGCAGGCTCCGGTCGATGACCCTCAAGGTGATCTCCGCACCGTCGAAAAGCCGGGCATCATCCTCGGCAAAGAGTTGGCCCTCAGATTGGGCGTGTTCGTCGGGGATACGGTCAACGTGGTCTCCCCCGTCGGCCCGATCAGCGCGATGGGGATGGTGCCCAAGATCAGAACGTTCGCCGTAGTCGCGCTGTTCCATTCAGGAATGTTCGAGTATGATTCGTCATTCGCCTATATCGAACTCGGCGAGGCACAGAAGTTTTTCAACTTGGGCGCGAGTGTGACCGGAATTGAAGTCAAGGTCGCCGATGTGTTCCGTGCCGGAGAGATCGCTCACCATATCGAGCAGGAGCTCGGGTTCAGCCATGGAGCCAGGGATTGGATGCAGATGAATCGCAATCTCTTCTCGGCTTTGAAGCTGGAGAAGACAATGATGTTTCTCCTTCTTGTCTTGATCACGATCGTGGCCTCATTCAACATCGTCAGCACCTTGACGATGATCGTCACGGAGAAGCAGAAGGAAATCGCCATCCTCAAAGCGATGGGCGCGACGAAACGGAGTATCCGGCGCATCTTCATGCTGAACGGATTGATCATCGGGTTTGCCGGAACAGGCATCGGCATTCCTTTGGGCTACGCGTTTCTCTGGCTGATTCAGACGTTCTGGACGTTCGACCCGAGCGTGTACTACATCTCCACCATTCCGGTTCATGTGCTGGCGGAGGATGTGCTCCTCGTGGCCGGGTCAGCCATCCTGATCAGCTTTCTGGCGACCGTTTATCCGGCCAATCAGGCCGCGAAGCTGGAACCGGTCGCGGCGTTGCGGTATGAATGACCGTTCGTCAAGCGGGACCTCGATGATGACGCCGAGCGAAACGCGATGGTTCCATGATTAAAGTGATCAATCTCCATAAATCCTTCTCGATGGGAACCTATGAACTGCCCGTCCTCAAGGGGATCAACCTTGAGATTCAGCGCGGCGAGTTGGTGGCCATTGTGGGAGCCTCCGGAGCCGGCAAAAGCACCTTACTGCACATTATCGGGACCCTCGATAAACCGACCGGAGGAAGCGTCACGTTCGATGGGCAGGACCTCTTTCGGATGACCGATACACAACAGGCGGAATTTCGGAACCGGCGAATCGGGTTCGTGTTTCAATTCCATCACCTGCTGGCCGAATTCACGGCATTGGAAAATGCCTGTATGCCGGCGCTCGTGCAGCGCCGCGAGCCCGCTTCGGTCAAGGCGGACGCAACGACCCTCCTCACGGAAGTCGGATTGGGACACCGTCTTCATCACAAACCGGGAGAGCTCTCGGGAGGCGAGCAGCAACGCGTCGCGATGGCGCGCGCGTTGATGCAGAATCCGGACTTGGTCTTGGCTGACGAACCGACGGGAAATCTCGACACACACAGCGGGGATGGGTTGTTCGTATTGATGCGCAGCTTGAACAAGACACGCGGAACGACGTTCGTGATCGTCACGCATAACGACAAGCTCTCCACTCAATCCGACCGTATCGTTCACATGCAGGACGGCCAAATCGTCTGAGTCGGTCCGACTCCGCATCGCGGCATTCTCCCCGCTGTTCGACTCCTTCCAGGACATGCGCCGGCTTTCCAACGCGGGGTTCGCCACATGCAGTGCAGCCCGTCGGCGTTTCCTTGACGAACCACCATTCCTTCACTAGACTCGCGAAGATGTCCATTCCCTCAAAGGCCTGAAATGCGCTGTTCGACACCGCTTCGCATAGGCCTATTGCTGGCCGCCTCAGCATTGCCCTCCCCTGGATCAGCGACGGAATTTGTCATCGTAGGTCCTCGCGCCATGGGCATGGGCGGGGCCGGAGTAGCGGTCACGACGAATGCGCTCGCGACCTATTGGAATCCCGCCGGCCTGGCGATGACCCAAACCGTGGATATCCGCATCCAAGGAGGAGGGCTGGCGATTGATCGCCTCGGACTCGGGGATGCGCTTAATGATCTCGAAAAATTCGATACCAGCGACACATCTCCGGCCAATCTGGTCAGGGCTCAGTCTATCGCAGATCGTGTCAACCGTTCAGGAGCCGCTGTTTCCGTCAATGGATCGGCCGGCCTTTATGTGAAAGGGCATCTGGGAGAACATGCGTTCGGGTTCAACGCCTCTGATGTCGCGACGGGAGGCGGATTCGTCTCGACTCCCGTGCAAGCATCCCAACCCGGCGGGCCGGGGACGCCCATCAGCGCGGCGGGCCAGATGGCGCTCCGTGGTCTCGAAGTCAGACAGTTGGCTTTTTCATACGCCTATGCTTTTTCGGACAAGACCTTTTCGATCGGCATTACCGCGAAAGTCATCCAGGGCGCTTCGTACAATGGTTTTACCGACCTTCAGAGTGGAAGCGGGGTCAGCACGACGGACCATTTCGGCAAACCGACCATCTCCACGACATATGGCATTGACGTGGGAGCCATCTATCGTCCGTCTTCATGGTTTAGGCTCGGGATTGTCGCCAAGGATATCAACAAGCCCATCCTGGATGCCGCGGGCGGAGGTGAATTGAAACTGGACCCGCAGGTCCGAGTCGGCGTCGCATTCAACCCGTACTCCACTCTGACGTTGACGGCCGATGTCGATGTCACCGCGAACAAAACCTTCGTCCCGGGGGTGAAAAATCAGCTTCTGAGTTTGGGGCTCGAACAAACGATCTTGTCGGAGTTTCTTTCGTTCAGGATCGGCACCTTCAAGAATATGCAGGATGCATCTACCCCCTTTGTTCCTACGGCGGGGCTAGGCATTCGGTGGTTCAATTTTCGTGCTGACGCCGGAGGAGGGTATGATTTCCGTGAAAAGGGCGCCCTCGTTTCCGCTTCTATTTCATTGACGTTCTAATGGTATACTAGGCACACCATGACGTCACGATCGTCTGTATTCTTGGTATTTATGACGGTGCTCGTCGCGCTGCTCGGAGGCTGTGGCGGCTTGCAGGAGGTTTGGGAAGGCCCCGGCGCCAGGGTATTTCGGCCTCAAACCATCGCCGTGTTACCGCCGATGTCGAGCCAATACGACAGCGCCCGCGAGGACATCCAAGAGGTCTTGGCCGGAGCCCTGAATAGACATGGAAGTATCGAACGGGTCGTCACACCGGAGAACGTGACCGACATCTTCCAAGCCTCGAAAGAGGCATTCGATTCTCTCGTGTTTTACTTCTCCCGTCTGGAGATGACCGGCCAATCCGATAAAGATTCGGCCATCAAACTCGGAAAAGCGCTCAACGTCGACTCCTTCCTGGTAGTCCGGGTCAATTCGTGGGAGTACGTGCGGAAGGAGGGAGATAACGTCGGGCGCGTGGGGTTGAGCCTCCGCCTGATCGATGCCACAACCGGCACGACGGTCTGGAAAGCACGCCATGAACGTTCCAGCAGCTACATGTTCATCAAGCCCAGCCTCAAGGACATCGCCAAAGAACTCGCCGACGAGATGATCAAATACATGCCTCCGCAAGCGAAGCGCTAGCCAAGAGTTCAGGCTTCTCAGCTCATTGTTCTTTCGTTCGGTATACCACGACGTATTCTGCGCAGGGAGCTATGGGCAGATAGTGCAAGCTGCCAACGTACCCGATGTGAATTGATTTTCGCCATTCGAGATCGGGACTGCAAAAAATAGGCGGGGATTCTGATCCCTTTCGCATCTTGATATGACTGATTTAGTTAGGCCGGCAGCATGGCAGCTTTCAGGGATCGGACGAATTCGGCAACGTGGCCGATCATGGCGGGATCCTGTTGGTGGGATGCGATGCGTTTCACGATGGCGCTGCCGACGATCACTCCATCCGCCACCTTCGACACCCGCGCCGCATCCTCGGGTGTCGCCACGCCGAACCCCACGGCGACGGGAGCACCGGAGACTTTCTTCAGCTTGGCGACATTGTGCTGGACGTCCTCAACGTTACTGAGCTTCGCTCCCGTAATACCGGTCAGAGAGACGTAATACACGAAGCCGTGCGATTCTTTGGCCACCAGTTTGCGTCGATCAGCCGTGCTGGTCGGCGCAAGCAGGAAGATCAGCGAGAGCCCCGCCTCATCCGCCGGCGCCCTGAGCGGTCCCGCTTCGTCGGGCGGCATATCGGGGACGATCAACCCATCGACACCGGCGGCCTTGGCCGCCTTACAAAAACGCTCGCAGCCCATGGCATGGATGGAATTATAGTACAGCATGAGAACGATTGGGATCTCTGTTCGCTGCCTGAGGGATTTCACGGAATCCAAAATTTTGCGCAATGATGTGCCACTCTTCAGCGCACGCTCCGCCGCCTGCTGAATGACCGGTCCGTCCGCAATGGGATCAGAAAATGGCACACCCAGTTCGATGATATCGGCCCCCGCCTGCTCTAATGCCACAACCAGCTGTTCTGTTTCGACCAATCCAGGATCCCCGGCCATGAGATATGCGATGAGGGCTTTCTCTCCCTTGTCACGCAATTGCTGAAACGTCGTTTCCAGCCGTCCGCTCACAGTGACACACCCCGCATTCGTGCGACCTGTTGCACATCCTTGTCACCACGGCCTGACAGATTGGCGATGATCAGCTGGGACTTCTTAAGCTTGGGGGCCAGCTTGACGACATGAGCGATGGCATGGGCGCTTTCGAGCGCCGGCACGATGCCCTCCTCCCGCGCCAGGAGATCAAAGGCCGCGAGCGCCTCACTATCCGTCGCATAGGTGTATTCGACGCGCCCCTGATCATGATAAAGGCTATGTTCCGGGCCAACCGCGGCATAGTCCAAGCCGGCAGACACGGAATGAGTCAAATTGATCTGCCCGTTTTCATCCTGAAGCAAATAGGTCATGGTGCCTTGCAGAACCCCCGGCTTGCCGCCTGAGAACCGGGCTGCATGTTTTCCGCCCTCGATCCCAAGCCCCCCGGCCTCTACGCCGATCATCTTAACCTTGGGATCACGGAGGAACGCATGGAACAGCCCGATCGAGTTGCTTCCCCCCCCGACACAGGCCACGAGATAGTCCGGTAACCGCTTCTCGGCAGAAAGGATTTGTTTCCGTGCCTCCCGTCCGATGATCGCCTGAAAGTCGCGGATCATCATGGGATACGGATGTGCCCCCAGGACCGATCCCAACACGTAGTGCGTGGTGCGTACATTGGTGGTCCAATCGCGCATCGCTTCGCTGATGGCATCCTTCAAGGTGCGGCTGCCAGCGTCCACACCAGTGACGGTCGCTCCTAACAGACGCATGCGGAAGACATTCAACGCCTGTCGTTGCATATCCTCCGTGCCCATGTAGATCTCGCATTGCAGTCCGAACATCGCGGCCGCCGTGGCAGTGGCGACGCCGTGCTGACCTGCCCCTGTTTCGGCGATGATCCGTCCCTTCTTCATCCGCAAGGCAAGTAAAACTTGCCCGATTGCGTTGTTGATCTTATGTGCGCCGGTATGGCAGAGGTCTTCCCGTTTCAGGTAAATTTTGGCTCCGCCCAATCGCTTGGTCAGCCGATCGGCGCGATAGAGACTGGTCGGCCGCCCGACGTACTGTTTGAGGTAGTAGGCCAGGTCTGTTTGAAATCGGCGATCTTTTTTTGCCTTGGCATACTCCTCTTCCAGCTCCAAGAGCGCCGGCATGAGGGTTTCAGGCACATACCGGCCGCCATAGGACCCGAACCGGCCATGGCTGTCTGGAAGCGTCGGCATGTGATCAACCCCTCCTCAATAGATAGACTTCCAGATAGATTTCTGCGAGTATAGTCACGTCTATCAGACAGGCACAAGTCTGGCCGCCTCAATAAAGGCTTTCACCTTGTCTGGGTCCTTTTTACCCGGGCTTTTTTCCACCCCGCTGCTGACATCCACTCCGTAGGGACGCACCATCTGAATCGCTCCCGCCACGTTTGCCGGATTCAAGCCGCCCGCCAGAATAACTGGAGTGGACCGAGCCGCTTCCTGAGCCAACCTCCAATCAACCGTCTGACCAGTGCCGCCATAGGCGTGGTCGGAAAAGGCGTCGATAAGAAATCCCCGGACGTTCGCACGCCCTTGGAATTCAGCCATGGCAAGAAATGCATCACGGTCCTTCAACCGAATGGCTTTGAGAACCGGACGAGCCAAATTCTGACAATACAAGGCTGACTCATCTCCATGGAGTTGGGCCAGGGCGAATCCACATTCATCCATGAGCGTCCGAACCTTCTCGACTTCTTCATTGACGAATACTCCGACCGCTGACACAAAGGGAGGAAGACCGGCTATGATAGACCTCGCTACTGCCGGTTCGACCCAACGTGGGCTTTTTCGATACATGACAAACCCCAAGGCATCCGCGCCGGCCTTTACCGCAACGGCCGCGTCTTCGACGTTGGTAATGCCGCAGATCTTGATCTTCATACTGAAACCATTAGGCGGCTCCTTCACCCCGCGCAGTCCGACCGAGCAATTCTCGAACTTTGTCCGCCGTGTGCTCCGCACGGATGAGCGATTCTCCGATCAACATGGCGTGCACGCCGGCCTCGGTCAGCCTCATCACGTCATCGCGCCTATGAATCCCGCTTTCGCTGACGATGAGCTTGTCGGACGGAATTCGTTTAGCCAACCGGAAGGTGACATTAAGGTCCGTTGTAAACGTATTCAAGTCACGATTGTTGATCCCGATCATCCTCGCCATCGGAATCCATTCCAAAACTGTATCCAACTCCCTCTCGTGATGGGTTTCGAACAAACTATCCATCCCGAGCTCAGTAGCCAAGGCGTGGAAGTCCATAAGTTGACGCCGCTCCAAGGCCGCCACAATCAGTAACACGGCGTCGGCCCCGTGGGCGCGTGCTTCATAAAATTGCACGTCGCCGACCATGAATTCCTTGTTGAGTGCCGGGATCGGGAATGCGCGCTTGATTTCCTCAAGATACCGAAGGTCTCCTTGGAAAAATTCCTTGTCGGTCAAGACGGAAACGGCCGATGCCCCATTCTCATGGTAGGTACGCGCAAGACCTAGATAATCGAACATTTCCGAAAACTCCTCCCGTAAAAGCCCGAGGCTGGGCGATGCCTTCTTGACTTCCGCGATCAAGGCGGGGCTGGCGGGAGGCCTGGTCGCATCCAAGGTGACCGCAAACCCAAGAGGGGGCGGCGCATCCCGGATCGCCGCCTTGAGATCGGCCAGATAGGAACGGCTTTGTTTGTGCCGAAGCTCCGCCCGTTTATGTTCCAGGATGCGATCGAGAATCATCAATCCATCACGCCTTCTTGGTAAACGCAATGAGACGATCCAGCTTCTCGGCGGCGGCTCCCGAATCGATCGTTTGTTGCGCAAGACGGAATCCGTCCTGGAGTGTTTTCGCTTTTTGACCTACCACCATCGCCGGCGCGGCATTCAGACACACGATATCCCGCCTCGGGCCCTTCCGCCCCTGGAGGATGTCTTTCGAGATCCGTGCGTTTTCTTCCGGCGAGCCGCCGATGACTTCCTTTCGCGCCGTACGCCGGACCTCGAACTCATCCGGCGCGATAAAATAACTCGACACCACACCACCCTTACCTTCGGACACTTTCGTCCGATCCGACAATGTGATCTCATCCAAGCCATCCATCCCGTGAATCACGAAACAATGTTGCGATCCGAGTTCCAACAGAACACGCCCCAGGATAGCCGTCCACTTCGCATCATAGACCCCCACGACTTGATGCGTGGCGCCGGCCGGATTCGCGAGCGGGCCGAGCACGTTCAGAATGGTCCGGATTCCCATCTCGTGTCGGACCCCGGCACAGTGTTTCATCGCACCGTGATAGAGCGGTGCAAACAAGAACCCGATGCCGACTTCGTCGATACAATCGGCCACGCGACTTGGCTCGAGATCGATTTTTACGCCGAGCACGTTCAGCACATCCGCGCTGCCGGATCGGGAGGACACGGAACGATTCCCGTGTTTGGCCACTGTAATACCGGCCCCCGCGACCACGAATGCGGCGGTCGTGGAAATATTGAACGTATCGGCCCCATCCCCGCCCGTTCCACAGGTGTCGACCACGATCGACGATCCGACCCGGATTCGAGTTGCTCGGGATCGCATGGCGTTGACCGAACCGACGACTTCAGCGACGGTTTCACCTTTTTGCCTGAGGCCCATGAGATAGGCGGCCATCTGAGCCGGGGTCGCAGCCCCGTCCATGATCTCCAGCATGACCGCCTCGGCCTCTTGCGTGGAAAGGTCCGCTCGATCAGCCAATTTGGCAAGCGCCTCTTTGATCATGGCCACACGGAGTAGAAGCTGGCTAGAGTTTTAAAAAGTTTCGGAGAAGATCTTTTCCGACGGTCGTCAGAATCGATTCCGGATGGAATTGAACGCCTTCGACACACAGCGTCTTATGGCGGAGCCCCATGATCTCACCTTCTGCGGTCTCGGCCGAAATTTCACAACAATCCGGAAGATTTGTTCGATTCACGATGAGAGAATGATACCGTGTCGCTTCAAACGGATTGGGCAACGATTGAAAGATTGTCTTTCCGTCGTGCTCGATCTGCGACGTCTTCCCATGCATCAAGCGGGGAGCGCGGACGACCTCTCCGCCGTACGCGACAGCCATCGACTGATGTCCCAAACAGACGCCGAGAATGGGCAGCCTCCCGCCAAACCGGCGGATCGCCTCGACCGAAATACCGGCTTCTTTGGGCGTACAGGGTCCAGGTGAAACCACAAGACGGCTCGGCTGCAATTCCTCGACCTGATCGAGCGTAATCTTGTCGTTTCGATAGACTTGCACATCTTCCCCGAGTTCCCCGAGATACTGCACGAGGTTGTACGTGAACGAGTCGTAGTTATCGATGACCAATAGCATGGGTGTCACTTTCGCTCGTGAAGCATATCTCGTACGTGGCTGCGCCCCACGACTCACGCTTCACAAACCACGTTCTTACTCCAGCCCCTGTTCCGCCAGTTCGATGGCTTTCATCATGGCGCGGGATTTGTTACAGGTTTCTTCGTACTCGTGCTCCGGATTCGAGTCCGCCACGATGCCGGCACCCGCCTGGATGAAAGCTCGACGGCGGGAAACCACCACCGTGCGGATATTGATGCACATGTCCATATTGCCGGAAAAACTCACGTAACCGACGGCGCCGGCGTAGGGCCCGCGCCTGGTCGGTTCCAGTTCCTCGATGATTTCCATGGCTCTGATTTTTGGGGCGCCGGACACGGTCCCCGCGGGAAAGCACGCCTTCAGTACATCATACACCGTCTTGTTCGGACACAGCTTACCCGTGACATTCGAGACCATATGCATCACATGCGAGTACCGCTCGACATTCATCAACGACTCGACGTGAACGGATCCCCGTTCGGCCACACGGCCGACATCATTACGTCCAAGATCCACCAGCATAATATGCTCCGCGCGTTCCTTGGCATCCGCAAGAAGACGGCGCTCTAATTCGGCGTCCTCATCCATCGTCGCGCCACGTCGTCTGGTTCCGGCAATCGGACGTACCGAGAGAAGCCCGTCCTCACACCGCACAAGAATTTCGGGAGACGAGCCGACCAGTTCAACCCCTGCAATCCGGAGGTAGTACATGTAGGGCGAGGGGTTCACAAGGCGCAGCGCCCGATAGAGTTGAAACGGCGGAGCCTGTAGGTTGGTTTCCCATCGTTGGGACAACACACACTGAAAAATGTCTCCGGCTTTGATGTATTCCTGAGCACGAGACACGATCTTCTCAAAGTCCGCCTTGCTCATGTTGGCCGTGAAACGAATCGGAGACCGTCTATGCCTCGGCTTCACACGCCGAAGCGGTCGACGAATTCTCGAAATCATCGCTTCAATCCTGCCCGTCGCGTCACGATAGGCCATGCGAATGCCTGTTTCAGATGGGGACTGTACATGCGCATTGGCGACGACCTTGATCTTCTGGGATACGTTGTCGAAGATCAGCAGCGTTTCGGTCAATAGAAATGCAAAGTCCGGAATGTCCAGGTGCTCTTTTCTTCGAGAAGGAAGATCCTCGAACGTCTGCACCATATCGTAACCAAGATAACCGACGGCACCACCGACGAAACGAGGCAGATCAGGAACCGTGACAGGGCGATACGTTTCCATAATCTCCCGCAGACGGTCCAGCGGCGCGCCTCGGCTAGGAATTCGCCGGATATCCGAACCCCTTTTGACACAAAGATCGCCACGGTCTTCGTAGATCACGAGCGGGGATCCACTCCCGAGAAAGGAGTATCGGGCCCACTTTTCTCCCCCTTGGATGCTTTCCAACAGATAGGCGGATGGGCCATGATCGATCTTGGCAAAGGCCGAGACCGGCGTGTCATGGTCCGCTAAGATTTCACGGAACAAAGGAATGAGATTGCCCTGTCTTGCGTATGAGCGAAACTCATCAAGAGTGAGTGAATAGGTCGCGGCCCGCATGTCGTTCAGTTACTCTGTTCCCACCAGCAGCTTCTGTCCGATCTCGACGATATCATCCGGCAGCTTATTGAGCTTCTTTAACTTGTCTACCTCGACTCCATACCGCCTGCCGATGCTGAAAAGGGTCTCCCCTGGCTTCACCACATGCACCGTCCCGTCCGACAACTTCGAAGCTGAAGGCCCTGTCACAGCCGCTGAACCTTTGCCCGAACGATTGCCGCCGCCGTGACCGCCGGACGCGGCTTTCGGCATCTCGGCCGGTTTCGGTTTCGGAAAAGGAGAATGGCCTTTGCGCTGCATGTCTTCCAAGGCCTTTCGTTCCAGCAATGTCGCCTCCCGAATAGCTTCTGCCTCTTCTTGGAGACGACCCATCTGCTCCCGTGCCATTTGCACCTGCGCAGACAGTTCCCGATTCCTTGCTTCAAATTCCGCCAGTTCGGCCTTGGTATGCCTGATTTCGCTGTCAAGCTCCGCCGTCCGCTTCTCTTCCTGTGCCAGAAGACGTTGGAAATTCAAGCTTCGGGCTTTTTCCGCATTATACTTTTCCTCTAACACGACACACCCGCTTACCACCCAACCGCCGCAGAGCAGTATTCCTAAGAGTAGGATCCGCCGCGCGCCTTCAAAGACCTGCTGCTCCCCCTTCTGCATACATCCTCCTTTGCCCGGCCTCTCTGTCAAACTTCAGATCTGCCGAAGAGACGCTTAGAATAGTGGTCACTGCTGCGAAAGTCAAAGCGAACCAGGCCTCCCGAGTTTGACCGTTCCGCAGCCCTGTGCTACGGTCAGCGCGGCTCAGGCATCTGGCCCCTCCGTGCCAAACGTCGCCTATCATGACACCTTAAAGACGATCATCGAGACCTCACTCGTGAAGAGCAGGATGCGACAGGATTCACTTTATAATAACGACTCTCCGCCGCCTTCGAGGGCCACACCCGCCGAGCAAGAGCGACTCGCCCAGCTCAAAAAACAGATTAGGCATCACGACTATCTCTACTACGTCAAAGACAGCCCCGAGATTTCCGACGGGGAGTATGATCGATTGTTCCGAGAATTGTCCGACCTCGAGCAGTCCTACCCGGAGCTCGTCACGCCCGATTCCCCAACGCAGCGCGTGGGGGCTTCGCCTTTGGCTGAACTCGGAAAGGTACCGCATGAGCGACCCATGTTGAGCCTGGATTCTTTGGCGAATTCTGCGGATGTCCTCACCTTCGACCAGCGGATGAAAAGGGAGCTTGGCACGAACCGAATCGAGTACACGGTCGAACCGAAATTCGATGGTCTTTCGATCGAACTGGTCTACGACCATGGGATGTTTGTGCGCGGTTCTACCAGGGGCGATGGAAACATAGGCGAAGATGTCACCATGAATCTTCGTACGATTCGCTCGGTACCCCTACAGCTCAGAGCCGGCACTTACCCCGATCATCTGGTCGTGCGGGGCGAAGTGTACATGCGCCTTGCCGACTTTCATGCGCTCAACCGCGGCATGACGGAACGGGGAGGCGACGTCTTTGCAAACCCGCGCAACGCCGCAGCGGGATCCCTCCGGCAACTCGATTCACAAATTACCGCCTCGCGGCCGCTTGTCGTCACTTGTTATGAAGTGATGACGATGACCGGACCCCCTCCACCATCGCACTGGGATGAACTGGAGACGTTGGCCATCTGTGGACTTCCTGTCCCGAACCTCCGTCGACGATGCGAAACCATCGAGCAGGTTTTGGCATTTCACCGAGAGACGGAGAGCCGGCGCGACAATCTTCCCTATGAAATTGACGGGATCGTCGTGAAAGTCGATCGCCGGGACTGGCAGGCGCGGCTGGGAATGAAATCCAGAAGTCCGCGTTGGGCCATCGCATTCAAGTTCCCTCCCCGCAGGGAAATCACGGAGATCCAAGACATTGCCATCTCCGTTGGGCGGACCGGGACCCTGACTCCTCTTGCCCTACTGAAGCCGGTGGAAGTGGGGGGTGTCACCATCAGCCGAGCAACTCTCCACAATGCCGATGAGGTGGCACGAAAGGACATCCGCATAGGCGACACGGTCCGAGTCGAGCGCGCAGGGGATGTCATTCCGGCGATCGCGGAACGTATCCCCGTCTCGGGTGAAGTCAGGTCAGACCCTTTTCAAATGCCACATCACTGTCCGATATGCGGTTCCGCCGTAGCAAGAGAAGGCGCATACTTCTACTGCACCGGCCAAGCCGTCTGCCCCGCTCAGCTGAAAGGCGCGATCGAGCACTTCGCGTCTAAAATCGCCCTGAACATTGAAGGCCTCGGCAAGAAAACCGTCGCTCAATTAGTCGATCAAGGACTCGTCAAGGATCTTTCGGATCTTTATCGTCTTGATCGCGAGCAGCTTTTGAAGCTCGAAGGGTTTGCGGAGC
This sequence comes from uncultured Nitrospira sp., assembly GCA_964465695.1. Lineage (GTDB taxonomy): Bacteria > Nitrospirota > Nitrospiria > Nitrospirales > Nitrospiraceae > Nitrospira_D. Next base: position 4,354 of record CAYXKP010000065.1, on the reverse strand, counting down.
GATCCTCCACCCTTCTCCTTGACGCCATCGCCCGAAGCAAGAGCGTCTCCCTCGACCGATTCTTGATGGGTTTGGGGATCCGCCAAGTAGGGCAGCACATTGCGAAAGTGCTCGCAAAAGAGTTCGGATCTCTCGGTGCCATTATGTCGGCTGACCGCGACCGCTTTCAGAAAATTCGGGAGATCGGTCCCGAAATCTCCGCAAGTTTGGTCTCCTACTTTCAAGAAAGTTCGAACCGGCGGGTCATAGACCAACTGTATAAATTAGGCTTTTCCATCTCGGAAACGCCCACAGCTCAGAACCAAGGAGCTTTGCCTTTTTCAGGGAAAAGCTTTGTGTTCACCGGTGGATTGGTGAGCATGACGAGAGATGAGGCCAAGGCGTTGGTCGAACGATTGGGCGCCACGGTGTCATCCGGGGTCAGTAAGAAAACAAGCTATGTCGTTGCCGGCACAGATCCCGGCACCAAACTTGATCAGGCTCGGAAATTTGGAGTGATGGTCCTCGAAGAAAAGGCTTTCCTGGACTTGATAGGGCAACAGAAGGAGCGTTAATTACACCGAAGCCTCGACCGGAACCGGAACCTTTTCGTCCTTGAAAATTTGCACGCTTCGTATCGAGCGGGGATCCGCTTCATGGACCACCAGGCGGCAATTCTCGATGCGAAGCTCTTCTCCGACCTGAGGGATGCGGCCAAGATTTTCTTGGATCAAACCGCCGATAGTCAGAGCTTCATCTCCAAGTTCGACTTTCAGGAAATCATTCACCTTTCGGACTTCCGTCCGTCCGTGGACCAGGATTTGGTTCTTTCCGATGCGTTTGATCAGCTCTTCGGTGATATCTGTTTCATCCACGATCTCACCCACTACTTCCTCGAGAAGGTCTTCAAGCGTCACCAGTCCCATGACACCGCCGAATTCATTGACGACGACTCCCATATGCCGCTTTTCCTGCTGAAACTGCTTCATCAAGTCGTCCGCCGTTTTTCCGGCCGGGACGAAAAGCGGAGGGTGGGCGATATCCCGGAGGCGCAAATCGGTCCTTCCTTTAGCCAGCTCGGTCAAGGCCTTCGTCTTGTAGAGAATCCCCGTAATGTTATCGAGCATACCGTCATAGAGCGGAATTCTGGAATACTTGGAGTTATAGAGAAGTTCTTGTGCTTCCTTGAGTCGAAGGTTCCCGTCGAGAGAAAACACATAGATGCGCGGCGTCATCGCGTCTTCCGCCGTAATGTCCTTCAGTTGAAACACGTTCTTGATCATTTTGACTTCTTCTGATTCCAATTCGCCGGCCTTTCCTCCCTGGTCCAGCATGATTTTCAGCTCTTCCTCCGTCACCAAAGGATGAGTCAGTCCCTTTCCACCCGTCAAACTGTAGATCAGGGGCACAATCAGAAAAAGAATCGGCTGCAACATCACCTGAACCCAATAGACGGGGTAAGCCAGGTTCAAAGTAACAGGCACCGAAAATTTAGCCGCCAAAGTTTTTGGAACCACATCCACGGACACCAAGAGAACAAAGGTCAGGATACCGACCATGACCGCGATGGCTTCTTCGAAAATGCTCTTCTCCCCATAGGCATTCAACGTGATAAAGGTGGCGAACATTGGGATTGCCGTGCTGACCAGACGATCTCCCACAAGAATGGTCGAAAAGAGCTTCTGAGGGTCGCTTCTTAGTTGAAGGGCTTTTTCAGCTCGTTTGCTCCCGTTCTGCGCCAATGCTTTCAATCGTGTTTCGTTGACAGAGAAGAAGCCGATCTCCGCTGTGGAAATAATGGCGGATAACCCTATCAATCCTAAGAGGATGAGGATGTCCATCACAGTCGTATATTAGGGACGCTGAACCAGTATGGCTGGCCTGATGAGAAGCCGGGTGTTTTCCAGAGGATACTCCTTGGTCCACCCTTCAGAGGATCGTAAGATCAGAATAACCGGATCACTTAAAATTGGAATCACAGTTGATACATCTATCATAGGGATCAAACGTAGGCAAGCAATTCAATAAATGTTACTTATAAATCAATTGGTTCGCTTCCTGTGTTCGGGATCACATTGAGTGTTTACCCATCATCTCTAACCACAAACGATTGCAGGTTAAATATCCGCTCAAGGCGAACTGCAGCCTTCTGAGCCTCTTGTTCGGTCAAGAATCGACCGATTTGAACTCGATAACGGCGTCCTTCCGGGAGATCGACCTGTACGATACGCCCATCGGCAAAATCTCGTTGAACTTGCGCAAACAGCGCGCGGGCATTCTGAAGGTCCACGAAGGCACCGGCTTGAAGCCTTAACACCCCCATCCCTTCAGGTCGAGAATCATAGCCGACAACACGAAGTTCGATCCGGTCGGTTCCATTGCCGACCATCCCGAGCGCTTGGGCACCGGCCAACGAGAGGTCCAAAATTCGTCCCTTAGCGAACGGCCCACGATCGTTAATCTTGACCGTAACGTGGCGACCTGAGGTCAACGAATGCACAACCGCAACGGAACCGAGCGGCAGTGTTCGATGAGCGGCCGTCAGTTTATACATGTCGTACCGCTCTCCGTTAGCCGTCTTGTTTCCATGAAAGCCGGGGCCATACCAGGATGCCATCCCTCGTTCAACAAATCCCACAGGATACCCCGGGAAACGGACAACAGGACGAGGAGCTGAGGTGCAGCCTTCGTAGAGAAAGGGGGCCAGTCCGATCAGGATTAGGGGCAGAAGAGTAAACCTTGCGAGCGGCATCGGCCGCATCGATCAAAACTCGTCGAGCGACTGATTGCGGAGAATGGTTAAGGCTTTGTCTGTGTTGGAAACGGTCAGAACGACGATCGCCCGCTTTCCCTCCCGTGAAGGGGTGCAATAGCCGCACTTGATGTTGATTCGGCTCTTCATCAAGGAATCGGCCACTTTCCTTAATGCACCAGGTTTATTTTCCAAGCTCAGTAGAAGCGCGGTTTCTTCGCCGAACTTAATCTTCGCCGCCTTAAGGGCAGCGCGAGCACTTTCCAGGTCCGCGACCAGCAGGCGCAACTTGCCTGTTCCCGTCACCTCCGGAGCGGAAAAGGCCTTGATATTGACCCCGGCCTCACCGAGAACCTCCGTCACTCTGGCCAGGGCGCCCGGCTTACTTTGACCGCTGAGGACCAACTGCGTCGTAGTCGGCATATCAACACTCCTTATGGCTCTCCAACGTCACAACTTCTTTCGCCTCGTCGAGCGAGCGGCTCGCAACGGAGACCAAGATCCGTAATGATACAATCTGATGAGAGAGGACGGCGGTCTGACACAAAATTTCCGAGTTAAGACTTCGGCTGCCGATCGAATCCGTAGACATCGCCGCTTCCTACACCGATGACACGATGACGGCCGTTTACTATGCATCCTCTCACTCCTCTTACGAACATCCGCTCGTTGCACCGCACGTCACGCATTTGAGACAGGTGCCGTTTCGAACCATGGTGAACTGTTTGCATTCCGGGCAAGGATCGCCTTCGTAGCCCTTGACCCTGGCCTCTTTAGCACTTTGGACCTCCGTCAGTGTGAGCGTCTCTCGCATGATTTCCACCTGTCGGGCAACGCTGTGTCCATGTCCGTTTCCGTGTCCATTCCCCTTTCCCCCACTGCGGCGGATGGGAAGATGTTCCGTGATAACGGAAGACTTTGCCAATGCATCAAGGTCCGCTTCTTCTTCGAAGCATTCGGGATCCATGTTGTCTTTCTTCATGGAATCCATCCGTAGGTCTTCTTCGTTCACCTGCGCGAGGTCATACCGATCGAGATACGTCACGGCCAATTCACGGAAGATGTAATCAATGATCGAGGTCGACATTTTGATTCGATCGTTCAGTTTGACGGGACCATTGGGTTCAAACCGCGTGAAGACAAACGCCTCGACGAATTCTTCCAGCGGCACGCCGTGCTGAAGCCCCAGAGAGATGGCGATTGCAAAACAATTCATGAGGCTTCTGAACGCCGCGCCCTCCTTGTGCATGTCCAAAAAGATTTCCCCGACCGTTCCATCCTCGTATTCACCCGTGCGCAGGTAGAGCTTATGTCCCCCGACAATGGCCTTTTGAGTGTATCCGCTTCGTCGACTCGGGAGCGGACGTCGCTTGGCGAGGTATCGAACGAGCACCCGTTCGGTGATTTTTTCCGCCATCTCCATTACACCGGTGGCCGCCTCGACGGCCTTTCCACTCTCGGTCGAGGCACTCAATGGCTGACTCAGCTTGGACCCATCACGATACAACGCGACCGCTTTGACCATGCTCTTCCAGGCAAGCAAATAGGCCGCCTTGACGTCTTCGAGCGTGGCATCGGCCGGCATGTTGATGGTCTTGCTGATCGCGCCGCTGATGAACGGCT
>CAYXKP010000064.1:20177-23976 GCA_964465695.1 uncultured Nitrospira sp. | reverse complement strand
CGCAACCGACACAGAGCAACACACTCAGCGCGACAAGAATGGTGTGCGCCGATCTCATGATGATTCCTCCTTCCGACTCATGCCTGGAATAGGCACAATCGAAAATGCAACCGGTTCCCTCTATAATTTTTTGGAGAGCGGCCCAAGGGTAACGAGAGCGAAAAGCGATTGCAAGAACAATATCGGGTATTTATCGATGTTGAGAGCTGAATAGCCAATCGGACCAGTACAAGCCAGTAGCTTTCCTAGGGTAGCCCACGTAGGATGTCCTGGTAGTACGCCTCAAGAAGCGCAGTGCGCGCCTCTTCCACCAGAACCAGCTGACGTTGGTCGAATGTATTGGCGCAGTACAAATAACACCTCTCATCTACGAGACCGAGTTCGACATGCACTTGCCGCCCGTCCGACTCCGCCCGTGTCACCTCATGCGTGACCTGTCGTTCCGTCAACTCTTCCCAGGCGACCTGCGCTGACGGGCCATGATTCTCATAGAGAAGGCCATGGGGATCGGTGGAGGTCGCCAGCATGGCGTTGAGATCGAAAAGAGTCCCATCATCGAACTCCGGCAATTCGTCCCAGGCTACTGTGCCATGATCACCTTTATTCAACACATAGAATGGCCCGTCCTCCACCACTTCTTCGATGGATCGGTATCGAATAGGAGCGGCGGGCTGCAGAAGCTGTAGCCCTCGGCTGGCCAGCGCACGCTGGAAGGGTACTCGCCTGGCTAACTGCCGGGTTTTCTCACTCACGATCATTCGGCCATGAGGGCGGAGGACCTGGCACAGGCGGTCAAGCCGAATCGCCAAACCCGTCCGTTGTTCAAACGCTCTCTGCTGCGATGGATCATGTCGGCGATTAAATGTCCGCCAACTTTCGCTGGGCATCCCGGTATCCTGCTCAGCTTGGAGCAGTGCATGGGTCGCCAACACGAGGTCGAAAGATCCCGAAAGGGATTCCGTTTCGGCATTCAGGCAGATGAACCGAAGATTACGCAGCCCCAGTTCTTCCGCCTTTCGTTGTGCGACGGCAATAGACGCCGCAGAGCGATCGATGCCGACCAGATTCGCACGAGGCAAGCAACGGGCATAAAAGGTCGTCAGGATGCCGAGGCCACACCCGAAATCAAGGATATCTTGTGCCCTGTCGAGGTGGGCTAACGTTCTCAGCCCGACTGCTTCATAAAATTCATACCGCTGGCTATAGAGAACGGGATAGATGATCGGATGTGCGGCACGATCATAAAATGCGACTTCATCACGACAGTCGCCAAAACGCTTTCGTTCAGCAGCCAGCGTCAATTCCTGTAATTCGCTCGGTGAAAGTTGTTGCCGTTGCCACGCGAAATAGTCGACGTCGGACGTCACATGCCTCAGCCCCCACCAAGTAAGATGATCGCGAAGCGATTGCCGCAGTAGATTATCCGGCATCTGCTACGCCTGCTCAAAACGGTTCACAAAGGCCGCAAAGAGTGAGAACCACGAGGCGTACGCGGGAGGGTACGTTGAGTGGTTCAGACGACTGAGAACGAAGCCGGGGAGCGCTTTCAGCGGGCGTCTACGGCCGTTTGAGCATGATGGCATCAAAGTATGTTTCCGGTACCGGGTGCGGAAACCGAAGTTGCCCCGATCCAAACGCCACATATTTCTCGCAGGTCAGCTGCTCCAGACCGATCGGTCCCTTCGCATGCAGTTTCCCCGCGCTCAGCCCCACGTCGCTTCCCAACCCGAAACCATCGCCGGCATGGAGTCTGGTCGATGCATTCACCAGGACCGCGCTGGCATCCACTTCCTTGGCGAATCGCATAGCGGACTCGTAGCGTGTGGTGGCGATCCCGGCGGTGAGGCACGGACCGTGGGTTCGGATGTGGGCCAATGCCTCATCAAGGTGTTCGACCATTTTTACAGCCAGGATCGGACCGGCGAACTGGGTATGCCAATCTGCTTCGGTCGCCGGAATGATCGCGGTATGTCCCGTCATCGCCATTTGCCCCATAAGCGCGACCGTCTTAGGGCATGCATGCACCTCTACCTTAAATTGGTCAAGGAGACGGTTGATCAACGGCGGCAAGAACTGCCGTCCGACAATCTGCTGCACCAGGAGGGTATCCAGCGCATTGGAAGCTCCCACCTGCTGCACCTTCGAGTTGATCACGAGGTTTTGCGCGACTGAAATATCCGGATCTTCATCGATGTAGAAATGCGTGAGACCTCCGTCATCGCAGAGAACCGGCACTTTGGTTTGCTGCGTAACCGTCTTGCGTAAGCCGGCCCCACCGCGCACGATGATCGCGTCGAGGTTGTTCACCGATCTGATCAGATCAAGCGCGACTTCCTTCTCTGGTCGATCAATGAGCACCCACGCCCCATCGGGTATGCCGCTCTTCGTTGCCGCCTCACGAAATCGTGCATTAATCGCCTGATGCGTGAACTTCCACTCCGGAGCCCCACGAAAGACACACAGATTGCCTGATTTCAGACAGAGTGCGATCGACTCCACCGTGATCAGCGGACTCCGTTCGGAAATCACACCGACCACTCCAATCGGCACCCTGACCCGGGAGACTTGCAACCCATCCGGGCGTTCTTGTCGGGCGGTCACGGCACCGACTGGATCCGGCAGATCGGCAATGAAATGCAATCGTTCGACGATTTCATTGATGTGGGCGGCCGTGAGACGCACGCGAGCCACGGCGGCCTTCATCCGATCTTTCGTGTCCGCATTCTCCGGGGATTTTCCGACGGCCTCGACATCCCTGGCATTTTCCGCGAGAATATCGGCTTCCTCCGCAGCAATCCGGTCAGCGACGGCATGCAGCGCTCTGGATTTCACGGGACCGGGGAGGAGGGCCAGATCGACCGAGACCTTTTGGCATTCCTTCAATAGCTTATCGACGTATAACTTGACCGGAACTTCGATCGCCATAGACTCCGTTCTGTGCGACATACGGATGCCACTGATTCATTGCAATCAATCCATCTCCTTGAGACAATGGCACAGTTGAGAGAGTCGGACTATACCACGCGTTTTTTTCATGAGTAAATGACCTGAAAGCCCCGCAGTTCAACCTGCTACAATTGGTGCACGAATGAGTAGGAGAACGAGAAGTCGGTGTGCCGGCTCGCGTAGGCGCAACAGAAAGGAGCAGCGATGCGCTCACTAGTTCAGGCGAATGGACGTGGTCTCAGATGGGTTCTCTGCATGGTCGTGTCGGCATCACTGGGAGCCTGTGCGGAGCTGAAATCGGTGAATCCTCTGAATCCTCCGACGCAAGCGACACCCGAACAAGCAGCCGAACGAGACCGAGAGAGCCAACCGCCCAAGGTCGTTCAAGTACGACCGAATGGGAGCCCCCTCCAACCATGCCTGGTGAACTTCGATGATGAAGGCGCATTGGCGCAAATCTATGCCCAAGCCCGTTCCACACTCGCGTTCAAGACCAGCCGAGCGCCCTCCGGTCAATTGCAGATGTGCGATCCGACCAAGCATGGCGACTGCTGGACTTACCGCCAGCGTTGTTCACGAAATGACGTCAACCTCGATACCATCGGCCAGAGTCATTTCCATTTGAGCATGGAAACAGGGATCGAGTGCTACACCCTTCCGGATCCAGGAGACGGCCTGGGGCGAGGGTTCGGCAAACTGGTGAACTTTAAATGCACCGACGTCGAATGGACGAAGACTCCCCGCGTCCTATCCTCTCATGATCAAAATCAGTGGGTTAAAATATGGGTGAGCAATCCCGAAAATCACGCGCCAACCTATTTCGACATGGAATCCATTCGGGTGCTGCCCGATA
>CAYXKP010000064.1:0-20167 GCA_964465695.1 uncultured Nitrospira sp. | reverse complement strand
TCGATCCAACTCTGGTTCCGGAAGCGCGACGGAACCTGGTGGTTCTGGCCGGAGTTGAGTCCGGGACATAATTGGAACACTCGTGAGTGGGTGCGTGAGGTGTCGGAAGTTCGCATACGAGGATCCAAGCCGGGACGAGCCAGTTCCTACGTGATCGGCTCGCTGATCGTTCGCGACTAAGCTAGGTATTCCCTCGAAGCTGCGAATGCTATCACGAAAATGCACGTGCGCTTTTACTGAAGGGGAAGGATCATCTGAAGGAGAATCTTTGGTGACATACTCATAGAGTATCTGCTTATTCCCGCCTCAAATCACTTCGTCAAACCAATTCTCCAAATCCAATAAAACTCTCGGCTGGACGGGAGAGTTCCCTCGAGCAAGCCCCTTTCTGTCCTGTTGTCAATACCCAGCTTAGGGGAGTATGCTTACGCCGACTTGGGAGACGCGATAGAATTAAAGCCAGACGCTGTGATCGAACCCGATCGCAATGGGCTCATGCCATGGGGACTGCGCTTCCACTGCTCGACCTAGTCGGCGTCTATTCCCACGAATCAACTTCAGCCTTCTCCCTCCTCTTTAAGAAACTCAAGAGGCACCAGTGCAATGATCGCTGGCTAAATGCTGATCGTCTGAAGCAGCTCCATGGGAAACTACATCGTCCGGCTCTACCAGCGACGTGTCGGCAACGGGAACGAAATGATGTGGTTTAAAAAGTAGGGAGTAACCTGTTCGCAAGGTTTCATCGCGCATACACATAGACCGCGATTCCGACCATAGATCGCAAGAAGACGGAGACGACGATCCGCCGTCCCCCGCACCGTCGGGAGACGGGCAAGGAAGGAATAGGAGGCTGCCATGCGACATCAATGGAGAACATATCCATCGATCCTACTTCTTCTGTCCGGTCTATTCCTTGCCTCCTGCGCAGGAGGAGAAGGCGACGGTGATCTGGCTAGAACCGAGTCCGGTCCAGACCTAATGGCGGGTCCCCTCGATCCGACCAGCACAGGACCGGTGATCGTGTACCTGGCCGATCAGGATCAGGATGGCGTGAGGGAACTGTATTTGGTGGGAAAGAGGCCTGTAAAGCTGAATCCGCCATTTCCGAAAGGACGTAACGTCGAGCGATATGCGGTCCTGCCGGATCGAACCGGCGTCGTCTATCTCGCGGATCAAGACATCAACGGAGTCTACGAACTCTATCGTGTGGATTTTGCCGCACCGGGACGCAGCACAAAGCTCAATGGCCGCTTGGTGACAGGGGGGGATGTGATTGATTTCGAAATCACTTCCGATGGGACCGGAGTGGTATATCACGCCGATGAAAGGACGAACGACGTGAACGAATTGTTCTACGTTCGATTCGCGACTCCGAGAGTGAGCACAAGGCTCAATCCTGCCCTCGCTTCCGATCGAGACGTCCGAAATTTCAGCATCACACCGGACGGCACAGCCGTGGTCTATACGGCTGATCAGGACACATCGAATGTTCATGATCTCTACTTGGTGTCGCTCGCGACGCCTGGCGTCAGTACCAAACTCAATAGCCCACTGTTAGTCGCCGGAGACGGTGTCCAAGGATTCCAGATCACGCCGGACAGTCAAGCGGCGGTCTATCTAGCCAATCAGCGATCTGACATTGTCAAAGAGCTCTACTGGGTGGCATTTCGAATCCCGGGAATCACCTCCAGGATTGGTCCGCCAGGGCCACTTGATCCTTCGAGTGCTTTGCGGGTGGAGCATTATCGTGTCACGCCTGATAGTTCGGCGGTGGTATTCATGGCCGATCGCCCCGTGTCTCCTCGTCTTCCAGGGCTTCCGAGGGAACTGTTCTTCGCGACATTTCTGCGAGCTGGGTTGATCACTAAGCTGAATAGTGGCTTGCATCTGGGGGAGCGGTTGAAGGTTTCGAAATCCTGCCAGATAGCCGAGGTGTGGTCTATCTTACCAGTAGGCCAAGTGAGCTACACCGGGTGCTTTTTTCCTCGCCTGGAGACAGCGACAAACTCAATGCAGATCTTCACATACCTACATATTCACCTCAGATCACGCCGAATGGCGATGCGGTCGTCTATGTCGGCTATAGGGTGTCGGACGGATTGCCGGATCCCGACCATGCATTCTACCACGTGCGGTTAGAAACGCCTGGGGCGAGTACGCTGGTCCAGGACGTGAGAAGGACTTATCGCGTGCATTCCTTCGCGATAACACCCGACAGCAATGCCCTGGTCTACTTGGAGCACCATGACTTTTCGTTCGAAGACGAATTCATCAACGAACTCTACCGAGTGCAGTTTGCCACGCCGGGCATGCAGACCAAACTTAATGGTCCGTTAGTAATAGGCGGTGACGTGCATTCTTTCCAGGTGAGGTAGGTCCGCCGAAAAAGAATCCCGGTGACCGTGTAAGGCCGAACGAGTGTGTCTCGGCAACGTTGCACGAGGCTGGGCTGAGAAAAGGTTTTCGAATCTTGCAGCACGGTCCGTCCTAAGAAGCTTGATGGTCAAAATAACGGAGATGCCGACCGGCGTTTTTCTTGACGGGCCAGCACAGTTGCCAGCCACGCCCACAGTCCCATCAAGGGAACCAACGCCCAGGCGATGTGAATAGGCGTGGCGCCGAGAGACTTCACCGCCGTCACAAGCCAGGCCGTCGATGCGTCGCCTCCACGTGACACCGCCGTATCGATGAAGTTCTTGGCCTTATACTTTTCTTCTCGACTGACGACCGTAAACAGAACCTCCCGTGCCGGTTTGGACAGCGCGTATTCTCCTACTCTCCGCAACACCGAAAAAACCACATAGACCGCGAGACTCGGCCACAAGGCGATCCCTAAAAATCCTACGAGGCTGACAGCCGGCAGGAACAGTAACGCCGCCACGAGACCAAACCGGCTGACGAGTTTTCGGGTAATGAACACCTGCGTAAGCCAGGTTAGTAAGTTGGTCATAAAGTCCAGAGCGGAAAAGAGCCGCGTGCGTGTCTCCGGTCGGTCGAGATATTCCGAGACTAAACGTGTTTGTTCAAAATAGAGGACCGTGGCGGTCATAGTCAGGATCGCCAGGTAACTGCAAATCCCAAGCAAGTACGGCGACGAGAAGGTCAGGCGGACACCCGCCAGAAAGCCGCCGCGCAGCGCCTCACCTTGGCGTTGTTGAGGGTGAATCGTCTGTGTCCGCGCCCAGCGCTCCAATCGATACACGCATCCGATGCATGCCGCCAAAAACATGCTCGATACCACCATCAGCACCGGAATCGGAAAGACAAACGTCAGGCCGGTCGTGAAGAGCGGGCCGAGCAACGCTCCACTACTTCCCCCTGCGGCAATCACCCCGAACAGCCGCTCTCCCTGCTCGGGTGTAAAAAGATCGGCCATAAAACTCCAGAAGACCGACACGATGAACAGATTGAACACCGACAGCCAAACAAAGAATCCACGAGCCACCCATTCCGGATGCACATGACTCGTCATCAATCCGTAGAAGGCCAGCAGATTCGTAATGAAGAACGCATAGACGGTCAGCAGCAGCCGGTGGCGCGAGCATTGCGCCGAGAGCCACCCGAACAACGGTGTGGCAGTGAGCATGGTAAGGAACGTCGCGGTCATCATCCAGGGGAGGTTTTTCAATCCTCCTTCAATGGCCATCTCGTCGCGCACCGGACGAAGAATGGAGTAGCCGCACAGGAGACAGAAAAAATAGACGAAGGCCCATGCCAGCGGGACCAGTTCTTCCCGCTTCGCGCCGAGGGCATGAGCCAACCGAGTACGTATTGATTGGACCTGTCCGTCCATGAACCTGCAGTGTAGCAGGTGTGCTTTCACCTGTATGCGGCAGATCTGCTAGAATGCGCAGACCGTACGGAAGTCTGGAGACAGCACCGATGATCGATCTTCGTAGCGATACCGTGACCAAGCCGACGGACGACATGCGAAAAGCCATGGCGCGTGCCGAGGTCGGCGACGATGTTTATGGCGAAGACCCGACCGTCAATCGCCTTCAAGATATGGCGGCGGCCATGCTCGGCAAGCGAGCGGCACTTTTCGTACCGTCTGGGACTATGGCCAACCAGCTGGCCATTCGATCCCAAACCCAACCGGGTCAAGAAGTTATCGTTGAAAGCAGAAGTCATGTCGTTCGCTACGAACAGGGAGCAGCCGGAGCACTGGCCGGCGTGCAACTTCATTGGGTGACAGGTGAGCGGGGGATCATGACCGCCGAACAGGTGGAAGCCGCCATCAGGCCGAACGATGCGCACAGCATCACTACGGCTTTGATTTGCATCGAAAACACGCACAATGCCGGAGGCGGCACAATTTATCCGCTCTCCACGATCGAAAAAATCAGAGCCCTCGCCGTGCGACAAGGGATTCCGATGCATCTCGACGGAGCCAGGCTCTTCAATGCCGTGGCCGCCACGACCTTGCCTCCGACGGTGTACGCCCAGCACTTCGAAACCATCTCGCTTTGTCTCTCAAAAGGGCTGGGAGCCCCCGTCGGGTCGCTGCTGATCGCCAACGATCAACGACTCATGGATCGTGCACGACGCTTTCGTCGCATGTATGGCGGCGCGATGCGCCAGGCCGGTATCTTGGCCGCCGCAGGCATCTATGCCTTGGAGCGGCATGTCGCCAGACTGAAGACGGACCACGACCATGCGAAAAAACTGGCCCGCCTCCTGCAACACATTCCTGCGATCCAAATTGCGCCGCAACATGTCGAAACGAATATCGTCATGTTCGACATCGTCGACGAGCAGCGCTCTCCGGCCGAACTGGTCGCCGCGCTCAAAGAACACGGCGTGCTCATCAACGCCGTCGGTGGGCAAACTTATCGAGCGGTCACCCATTTGCAAATCACGGACAAGCAGATTGATGAAGCCGCCACCGCCTTCGGCAAAGTCCTCACACGTTGATCGTTCGACGTTGACACCATATTTCACCATCCATAGAATGCCTCAGCAACACCGTGCTGTGCTTGTCGGTCTCATGTAACACCGTAGAGGCCGGCGGGAACTACGGAAAGTCTTTTACCGACCGAGGCCTATAACGCCGCTTACGATCCTTCTTATCAGTTTGAACAAATTATGGACATACACACGACAACCAACACTCCGACCCGTGCAGAACTGAACGCCGAGCTGATTGAAGTCCCGGAACCGCCAGAGCAGCCCGAATCGCCGCCTCCCCCGGAGTTTGAAGACAATATGGAGGTCGCGTTACGGCACATCAAAGGCCGAAGGGGCGGCGACCTCGTCGGAGTCATACTCGTCGGATCGGGAGCTCGGAGAGCCCTCACCACCCACAGCGATATCGATCTGATCGTCCTCGTCAAGGGAGACGCCGACAGTCACGAGATCCTCCGTGTCGGCGACCGCCTGGCCGATATTCGGTACCGGGGATACCACTCGGTCGAAGAAGACCTCGCATTCTCGCTTCGACTCCCCTCACTGCTTCGAAAGGGTAGAATCCTCTACGATCACGACGGCATCTGCGCGAAACTGATCGAAAAGGTCCACCACCGCTTTCGCCAAGGTCCGCCACCGGCTTCAATCAACGAGCAGATTCGCCTGAAGGCGGAGTGTTATCATCTGTTGGGAAAAACCCAAGATCTCGCTGACAAGCCGGGAACCGCTTTGTATCTATTGACGCTGTTTTACGAGGACTGCATCTCGGCGTTCTTTCGTTTGAGAGGGTTTTGGTTGGTCGCCCCTGTGGATGTCCATCGGTTCATGTTTTCACGCGAGCCGGCGCTCGCTGATCTGGCCGGACAATTCCTGACGGCCTCCACCCTTACCGATCGGCTCAACTTTGGCCGGCAATTTGCCGATCTTGTCTTTAAGGATGTCCCAAATCCTGCGCGCATCGATTGACTGGAGCCGTGCATAACCCGGCTGCCTCTGTGTCTGTGTCGAAAGCACGTTTCGCATGCTTGAGGTAAGAGGAGCCGCACCTGCCTGTAGTTCGATAGACAGACACCGTATTGGCCGCGACAGGCGACAAACCAAGGAGCTTTCTTATGGAACTGGGATTCATCGGACTTGGAAAAATGGGGATGAACATGGTGACGCGCCTTCGGCGCGATCAGCATCGCATGGTGGTGTATGACCGATCCAACGAACTGATCAAACAGGCTGAGGGACTGGGCTGCATCGGTTCTTCCTCTCTCGCTGACCTTGTCGGGAAGCTGAGTGCTCCACGCGCCGTCTGGATCATGGTTCCATCAGGAACCCCAACCGAAGAAACCATCCAGGCCGTGGCCGCACTTTTACAACCTGGCGACACGATCGTGGACGGAGGTAACACCAGATTTCACGACGATGTGCGGCGCGCCGCCGAGCTGAAGAAGAAAGGCATTCACTATGTGGATGCAGGAACCAGCGGAGGAATTTGGGGCTTGAAAGTCGGCTACTGTCTCATGATCGGCGGAGAAGACGCGGCCGTCACACGGCTTGAGCCGGTATTCAAGACCCTGGCGCCGGAGAACGGTTGGGCCCACGTCGGGGCCGTCGGCGCCGGGCACTATGTGAAGATGGTTCATAACGGCATCGAGTACAGTATGATGCAGGGCTATGCCGAAGGATTTGAATTAATGTCGAAGAGCGAATATAAGCTCGACCTTGCGCGCGTAGCCGACTTATGGATGCACGGGAGCGTCGTCCGATCCTGGCTCCTCGAACTGGCCGCCGGGGCCCTCAAGGACGATCAAAAGCTGGAAAAGCTGAAGGGGTACGTTCAAGATTCCGGTGAAGGCCGCTGGATGATCGCCGATGCCATCGAGAAAGACGTGCCGGTTCCGACCTTAACCACCGCACTCTTCACTCGGTTTCGCTCGCGGCAAGAAGAATCGTTTGCCGAAAAGATGCTGGCGGCTCTGCGGAATGCCTTCGGTGGTCACGCTGTCCGGAGATAACAGTTGACATCCCAAGCAGCGTTGAAACTTTTTGACGCTGGCAGACTTTTCAATAGCCTGCTAAGGAGACCCCGATGTCTTCGACGAACAGTCAACGGATCGATATCAGCCCCGCTCAGGAGCCGCTCCCGCCGGTCGAGCCTTGTACCTTGGTTATTTTCGGCGGATCGGGAGACTTGGCGCGCCGACGCCTCATCCCCGCCCTTTACAATCTTCTTCTTGACGGGCTGATGCCCGCCAATTTCATGGTTTTGGGTTTGGGTCGAACCCCTCTGAGCGATGAAGAGTTCCGAACCACCGTTCGCGACGGCGTCGTCAAACATTCCCGACAGGAATTAATCGAAGAGACCTGGAACGCCTTCTCCCAACACCTGTTTTATCTCGCAGGCGGAAATGACGATCCTCAGACCTACGTTCGTTTGAAAGAGCGAGTCGAGGAGCTTGAACGAAAATTCCAGCTGCCCGGCAATCGCATATTTTATCTGAGCATTCCTCCCAGCTCGTTCACCTCTGCCTGCGAAGGCTTGTCCCGTTCAGGCCTCGCAGGAATTCCGGGGGCTCGTTCACCCTATACCCGCATCATCGTAGAAAAACCCGTCGGGCGCGATCTGGCCACCGCACAGGCCATCAATGAAGTGACAGGCCGCGTTTTCGACGAATCTCAGATTTTTCGCATCGATCACTATTTGGGCAAAGAGACCGTCCAGAATCTCATGGTGGTACGTTTTGCCAACAGCATTTTCGAACCCATTTGGAATCACAAATACGTCGACCACGTTCAAATCACGGTGAGTGAAGCTGAAGGGGTGGGGACGCGAGCCACTTATTACGAAGAAGCCGGCGCTCTGCGGGACATGATCCAGAATCATTTGCTCCAATTACTCTGCCTGGTCGCCATGGAGCCGCCCTACTCGCTCGATCCGGACGTGGTTCGAAACTCTAAGATGGAAGTCCTCCGGTGCTTACGCCCCATCACGGCCAAGGACGCGGAAAAATTCACCGTGCGGGCCCAATATACGGAAGGGACGGCGCATGGCACACCGGTTCCCGGCTATCGCCGTGAAAAAGGCGTGAAGCCGAACTCCACCACCGAGACCTACGTAGCCGTGAAATGTTTCGTGGAAAACTGGCGATGGTCCGGGGTCCCCTTCTACTTGCGCACGGGGAAAGCCTTGCCTCTGCGAGCCAGCGAAGTTGCGGTGCAATTCAAAGAGATTCCGCAGATTCTCTTCAATGCCGGCGGGCAGACGCCTCAAGCCCCGAACGTCTTGGCGTTGAAAATTCAGCCTGAAGAAGGCCTCTCCCTCCGCATCGTCTCTCGCGTACCAGGTACCCGTGCCCAAACTCACCCGGTGGAAATGAACTTCAAGTACGGGGAAGTGTTCGGTCGACCGTCTCCGGAAGCCTACGAACGGCTCCTGCTCGATGTGATGGCGGGAGACGCCTCTCGCTTCATGCGGCGCGATGCCGTGGAAGCCTCGTGGGCGTGGATCACTCAAATCCTCGAAGCCTGGGATAAGTCGGGACAACGATGGCTGCCGGAATACCAAGCCGGCACGTGGGGGCCGGTGGAAGCGGATCGGTTGATACAAAACGACGGCCGTATGTGGCGGATGCTTAGCTGACCTTCACTGCAACGGTCACGCCTCAAGGGCAGCCGTGATTTGTTTCGCGATCTCTTCTCGCTTTCCCAGCCCTCCGATAAATCGTACAAATTGGCCGTATCGATAGAGCGCCAGTGCCGGAAGCGACGAAACTTCCAACTCAGCAGGGACCTGAAACTCCTCATCAACGTTCATTGCCAGGATAAGTACGCGTTCTCCCCATTCCTGCCGCAATTGTTGCAACTCCTTCATCAACGCGTGACAATGACCGCAGCCCGGTTTCCAGAATTCCACCAGCACCGGGACGGTGCTCGCCTCAACTATCTTATCGAACTCTCGGTCCGTGACGGCTCGGAGCATGGAATTCCTGATTACCTGTCCAGCGCCAACAGCGGCTTCAGAATGTTGGCAACATGCTCGGCAAACATTCGGTACCCAGCCGTGGTCAGATGAATTCCGTCATTGGAGTACCTTGCCGCTAATTGACCATTCTTAGGGTCAGCGGTAGCTGAAAACAGATCAACATAGGCAATCTTCTTTGAGTCCGCATATTCTTGGATCAGCTTATTTAATTCTCTTCGACGGACAAGATGATGAGTGATCCACTCCCACCCCTCTCGACCGACCGAAGTGTCTTCCACGCGAATTGAAGGAACCGTCACCGGAATCGGGCCCCCACCTACCGCAAGAGTCTGTTCGTACATTGTGGCCAGATTGTGCATGATATCGGTCAGTGACGCATTCAACCCTAGATCGTTGGTTCCCCCGAGGATCGGCACATAGCTCGGCTGCTGAGTAAGCACGTCCCGCCGGAATCGCATGACCATTTCGCCCGTCACTTCACCGCAAATTGCACTGGTGCGAACTACTGCCGCACCGGCTAAATAAGATTGCATAAACTGCCCGTATGGAGTTTCTCGTCCGGTCGGATTGTCTCTGGTCGGCGACTGAAATCCCGCCGTCAGGCTATCGCCGAAGCAAATCACGAGAGGAGTTCTACTCATAATGCGACCGGGATTCTACCGGTGCCTCCACCGTCATACAAGCTGCGGAAGCACACATCGTCAGGAGGCATATGGTGAAGACATATTATGGTGAAGAAATGGTGATTTTCTTGACGAACCTGTCCTCTGCCGGTAGGTCTTACGTATGACCACGGACCTCAAGACAGCTCAGGAAATGATGGCCGCCGCAGTCGCCGCACGCGCTGCGGAAGATCCGGAGATCGTCTCCGTCAAACGTATACTCAAACTACTGGACAAGACGGCCAAATCGAACCGGACATACGGCTCAACGAATCCTGTTGCGCAAAAGTTTACGCAGCAGCTGTTTGAAGAACTGACCAATCATCTTTCCACCTACTCAAGGCTGGCTTTCCTCATACAACGATCGGAATTATTGTGCAAGGACTGCGTCGTGTACCAGGCGGAGAAAGACGGAGGAAGCGAAAGCATCGCCTTCAAGCTGTACGCAGACGGCATTCGGGAACTTGTCCTGCATCATGGCCTTACACGGGAGGAGCTCTCGCTTTTCCTCGCCTCCTTATGGAGCGATGTCGATTCGAATGAGGACGACGATGATATCGTCACACGCCTGTGGTCGCGGAATCTGTCGACGATCACCCTCGTGACAGCCGAGGAACTCTCAAAATCGTCGGTGGGTAACGACGGCCTTCTCCGACTCGACGGAAGTATGACTTCGTCTGATTCGACGCTCAGAGAATTGTTGGATCGTGAACGGGAACGCGGAAAGCGAAGCAGAGCGGGAACAGGCTCCCAGGACTGCGGTCCTGGAGACACCAAAAACCGTTTCCAGTCGGGACTTGCGGGTTACGAAGTCACGGAAGAAGAACTTGCCGTCTTGTCGCAAGACATCGAGACGGAGCGAAAACAAGACAGTCTCATGTACATCCTGGACATGCTGACCGCGATCCTCGCATCAGAGAATTCTCCGGCATTGCTGACGAAACTCTTCACTCTGTGGGGCAACATCGTGGATTCCCTTCTTCGGGAAGGCAAATGGACGGTGCTGGAGAACATCTTAAGTCTCCTCCACGAAACGGATGCCGTGCGGCCCGATCTGTACGACGAACACAAACAACAATTGGCTTCTCTCCTCGATGGACTCGGCCGTGCGGAACGGGTGAAGGTGATCGAGACCTACCTCAACCGAAGTCCCGACGCTGAGGTGAAAGGACTTTCCACCATCTTGTTGCTGATGAAGGTGGATGCCGTCCCGTCACTTTGTTCGCTCCTGGCCAACGTCACATCGCCGGCACATCAGGCCATCATCGCAGAAGCTCTGACGGCTTTGGCAAAAGAGCATCCCGATCCTCTGGTGCGAGGTTTGTCGGACCGCAGACCGGCTTACGTCCGTAATCTGCTGTCGATTTTCATCAAGTGGAACAATCCCAAGTTCATCGACCCGATCGAGAAGTTGATCCGGTACCCGGACGCCCAAGTTCGGCGTGAGGTGGTGCGTGCGATCGGCGTCTTCCGTCCCAGCGGTAACGGGGCAAAGCTCGCCTCGCTCACCACCGATGAAGATGAAGGGGTTCGTTTTGCCGCGCTCAAGCTCCTCATGTCCGGGCAGTACACCGTTCCTTTCTCCCTTTGGTCGCCTCTTCTGTCGGGAGAAGGATTCATAGATCGCCCCATCAGTGAGCGGCGAGCTGTCTTTCAGGCTGTCCGCGCCACGTGCGGTGACGAGGCGGTTCCCTATTGGCAAGGTCTCATGACCGAATGGACTTGGATGAATCGCAAAAAAAAGGAAGAGTTGGCGATCATCGGAGCAGAAACGCTCGGGAAGCTGGCCACTCCCGCGGCTATCGCGGCGCTCTCACTTGGGGCCCAAAAAGGAAGCGCCGCTGTTCGTCAAGCTTGCGCCGCAGCATTATCGCAAGCTCAACGGTTGCACCGTGTCTCACCTCCACCGGCCTCACACGAGGAAGCGAAATCGTGAACGATCGCCAGTCCAAATTTCTGCGGAACCAGCCGAGCGAAGATACTGTTCAGCCGATCCTGACACACGAAAAGTCGTTGTCGCGGAAGATCGGCCAAGGATCAGAAGCCGGAGATATCCTCGATCAACAACTGGTCATGCTGGGATTCCAGCTCATTACACAGTTGAATACGCTCATTAAGACGTCGAAAATCCACGGCAGGGCAAACGCCGCGCTCGACAAACCCGTCGAAACGATGTTGACCCTCATTGAAACCCTCGCCCACGACCAACCGGTCACCTTGTGGGTACAGGACGATTTTCTCTTCCTCGGTGATAACCATCTGAAAGTGACGGCGCAACAAATGTTGGTCGCCTCAAGCATCCTTGACGCCTTGAAAAAGTGGAAGATCGGGGGCTTGACCTTTTCCTCTTCGGTGTCCTCCAAGAGCCTTCGAGATTTCGCTTACCTCTTTGTCAGTCTTGACCCGGCAACAAAGTCGATCGAAGACTTCCGACACGAATTGGCGAACCTGGCCGTATCCGGCATCGAACTCAACGACCCTCGATTCCTCAACTTAAAAGAAGACCTTGCAGAAGAAGGAAATCCGAAGACTCGGCACAAAGCACGTTCGAAAGCCGCGTATGGCAAAGCCGCCGATGCGGTCGGGACTCTGACTCAGTCGTCCCGTGACGGCAAAACGTTGAACTTCAAGCAGGCAAAACGTGCCATTCAAAATATCGTCGATTTGATGATGCACGACGAGCCGATCATGCTGGGCCTCACAACGCTTCGCTGTCACGACCAATACACGCATAATCACTCCGTCAATGTCTCTCTGCTCTCCATCGCTCTCGCCAACCGAGCCGGCTACCCGAAGGTCGAGCTGGCCGATCTCGGCTTGGCCGCATTGTTTCACGACATGGGAAAATCCACCATTCCCCTTGACGTTTTGAACAAGCCGGGTGAGTTTACAGAAGACGAATGGACGATGATGCGCAACCATCCCACGGAAGGCGTGCTGAGCCTTACACAGTTGCGCGGCATCACCAATCTTCCGGCACGCATGGCATCAGCATCCTTTGAACACCACATGAACTTGGACTATTCCGGGTATCCGAAACTGAAGACCTCGTGGAAACTCTCCCTGACGGGGCGCATTCTCACGATCGCAGATTGTTACGATGCCATGACGTCTTCCCGGGTCTACCGGCGGGAACCCATGTCGCCTTCGAAAGTGTTGAATATGATGCTTTCCAAATCCGGACGAAGTTTCGACGCAACCCTGCTGAAACTCTTCGTCAATTGCGTGGGAATCATTCCGATCGGAAGCCTGGTGGCCCTCGACTCCGATGAATTCGCCGTCGTGCTTAGGCCCGCCGCCGATAAGACCGCCGGCGAGCGTCCGGTTGTTAAAGTCATTACCGATGCGGCGGGCACTCCTATTGATCACGGCTCGGAGTTGGACCTCACTGAGAAGAACGATGTCGGCGAATACCGGCACAGCATCATACGGCTGATTGACAATACAGAATACAAATTCGACACGAGCCGGTATTTCGTTTAGCCGCGCTAACCGTCTGTCGCCTGAGCCTATCTTTCTTCCTCGCTTGACAGCCTGAAATCCGATCTTCGACAATGTATACGTGGATGGACGTATCGTCATCGAGCAACTAGAGTTTCGCGGCCGCTGCGGCGTGACGGCGGAGGAGCGTGCTCGCCCGCAACTCCTCGCCGTCGACTTGGAATTGAACTGTCGACCGGAGACATGGGGGTTGTCTGACGATCTTGTTCGCACAATCGACTACGCGACAGTGACTCAGCGTGTCGTCGACATTGGAACAGTCCAGGAGTCTCGACTGCTGGAAACGCTGGCGGAACGACTCCTGGCAGCACTGTTCGAGGAGTTCCCGATCTCTCGGGTCAACCTGTGGCTGCGGAAACTGCATCCCCCGATTTCATTTGTGACTCGCTCCGTCGGGATCCGCATCGAGCGCACACGGCTCGCGCAGCAAGTCCTCCGCGCAGATCCGCCACCGACCCGGTTTCTCGTTCAACAGCTTCATCGTCTTCCACGAGGCAAGATCCTTGATGTGGCTTCCGGCAGCGGTCGTCACGCGCTGTTCCTCGCCTCGCTGGGCTACCAGGTCGAAGCCGTGGATCGCGATGAACATGCGCTCGCACAACTTTCCACCAGCGCCCGGACACGACACCTCACCAGCATCAGTTCGCGAGTGCTTGATCTGGAGCAGCCGCCGCTGAAGCTCAATCTAGGACATGAAACGTACGATGCCATTGTCGTCTTCTTTTACCTGAACCGTCCGCTCTTTCCTTCTCTCATCGATGCGCTGAAGCCCGGGGGGGTATTGCTGTATGAGACTTTTACGGTTGATAACCATGTCCAGCGCCGGCATCCGAAGCGTCGAGAGTTTTGCCTTGCACATTGTGAACTCTTAAACCTCACGTCGGGCCTTCGTATTTATCATTATGATGAAGGACTCCACGAAGGAACGGACGGATTGGAGTCCCTCTACACGGCACAACTTGCAGCACAGAAACCCGTAACTCCTGGACCCTCGACATGAGCCGCTTGGACCTTCATCTGCATACCACTCACTCTGACGGAAGTTGCACGCCCACCGAGGTGGTGGCCCTGGCACATCGAGCGGCGGTGACAGCTTTGGCGATCACCGATCACGACATCATGACGGGTCTTCCTGAAGCCATCACGGCCGGACAACAGTGCGGAATCGAGATCATACCCGGCGTGGAAATCAGCTCGCTTGCCGGAAACTCCGAGTTGCACATTCTGGGGTACTTTCTTGATTGGCAGGACTCCGACTTGAATGAGCGACTGAAAGCCTTGCGGGACAGTCGTCATCGCCGCAATCCACGGATCATCGAACGATTGCAAGCGCTCGGCATCGATATAACCTACGAGGAAGTCCGCATATTGGCCGACACCGATTCGATCGGCAGACCACACATCGCCCGTGTCTTAATGGACAAACGCATTGTGGCCACTGCCAAAGAAGCTTTCGATCGCTTTCTTGCTGAAGGCAAACCGGCCTACGTTCCGCGGGAACTCCCAAGCCCTGCCGAAGCCATTCGCTGGATCAAAGCCGCTCGGGGACTCGCCGTTCTAGCCCATCCGACGTGGGTTAAGGCGGAAGAACAATCACTGGGTGATCTCGTTCGGCAACTCAAAACCGACGGGCTCGACGGTATAGAGGTTTACTATAGTAGTCATGCCGCACGACAGACTCGAGAATACCTCAGCCTGACCCAGCAACTCGGCCTCTTGGTCAGCGGCGGAAGCGACTTCCATGGCCTCACAAAACCCGACATCGAGGTGGGCATCGGTAAAGGCACGCTGCACATTCCCACTTCACTGCTTCCCAAGATGAAAGAAGCCGCCGGGCGACTCTAGCGCGGTATCCTCCGCATATTTTCCCCAATCCATTGACTCTTACCCGGTATCCGCTAGACTCTGATTGTCTTCACCTCGTCACCCATGATCAACGCGTCGAGCTGGGCCTTTCAATATAT
This sequence comes from uncultured Nitrospira sp., assembly GCA_964465695.1. Lineage (GTDB taxonomy): Bacteria > Nitrospirota > Nitrospiria > Nitrospirales > Nitrospiraceae > Nitrospira_D. The sequence goes on along the minus strand of CAYXKP010000064.1, from coordinate 5,162 downwards.
GCTTGTCGCGGTGTTCGCGCTGTTTGCAGGACCCGTACTGAGCAAACTGCCGACGGCGCAGGCATTTCCCTTTCCGCTGTTCGGCCTGACCGGTCCCCAAACCTTTCGCCTCATCGTTGAAGGAACAGGGCTGGTCGTTCTCGGCATTCTGTCGATCCGCGCGTTCCGACAGATGCCTGATAACGGACGAGGCTTCTCGTTCCTGCGGCAGTTGGTCCTTCCGGTGACGATCCTGTTCATTCTCATTGTCATGGATAAGACCATCCGCGTCACCGGGCATTCGCTTCTCGACCGAGTAGGATTCACACGGTATTCACTCGCCTATGCTGCGTCACTGATGCTGATCGGACTTTGGATTACCGCTGCGTGGCTCCTGCATCTCGACGCCCTTCACCGTTTTTTCGCCGCGCCTGCGCATTCGACCCGACGCCAAGAACCTCGACTGCGTGCAGACAGTGCCGACGAAATCGATCTGGAACAGGAAATCGACGAGTCCGAAACTGCTGCACACGTTCTCACCGCACAGAACAGTCCACCGAGTACACTCGGTCGGTACAAAGTGCTCAAGGAATTGGGACGCGGTTCGATGGGGGTGGTGTACCTTGGAAAAGATCCGACGATCCAACGATTCGTGGCGATCAAAACCATGCGACTCGATGAGATCGACGACACCAATAAACTACAGGAGGTGAAAGCTCGCTTCTTCCGGGAAGCGGAATCCACCGGACGACTGTCTCACCCCAATATTGTCACGATTTTCGACGCCGGAGAAGAAGACGAGCTTGGCTATATCGCAATGGAAATGCTTCAAGGAACTACGCTCAAACAGTGGTCGCGGAAACCGAATCTCTTGCCGCTCGAAAAGGTGATCTCCGTCATGGCAACCGTCGCTGAAGCGATGGATTATGCCCACCAGCAAGGCGTTGTGCATCGTGACATCAAGCCGGCGAACATCATGTTGACCGCCGATGAGGTCGTCAAGATCATGGATTTCGGCATCGCGAAGATGGCGACGTCGACGAAGACTCAAACGGACATCGTACTGGGAACTCCCACGTACATGTCTCCCGAGCAGATCGCCGGGAGGAAGGTGGATGGGCGTTCAGATATCTTTTCGCTTGCCGTCGTGATGTTCGAACTCCTGACCGGTCGCCCACCCTTTACAGCCGATAATGTCTCCGCATTGTTGTTCGCGATTGCTCATACTCCGCACCCGAGTGCGAAAGCGATCCGACCCGACTTGCCGCCCTTCGTAAAGGAAGTCATGGATCGAGCATTGCAAAAAGACCCCGTCCACCGCTATCGCCGCGCCGGGGAGTTCGCCGTGGAACTCCGTTCATGTCTCGATGGGTTAGCCGCGTGAATAGGCGGCACGCTTTTCTCGTCGGGAACAACGCTTTCTAACTGACTCATCTCAATCGTCCTCTTATGGTTGCTTAGCCTGACAGCGGAAGTCGACCCGCGCAACGCTATGCGACCGGCGTGTCGACGTGCCTGTCTAGTTCCGTGTCTGGAGACGCCCTTTGGGCAAGCTTTGGTAGCAACCTTCTGATAGATCCTGTTCGTGTTCCTGCAAACATTGCAGAATGCGACCATCACCGGGCTGCACCGTCTGACAGACCCGTCTCACATCTTCAGCGCACGCCAATTTATATCCATCCACTACTTTCCAGTGGACCAATCGCTGTCTGACGATTTGTTGGCAGGACGGATCCAATCGCTTGATGCGCTGCATCACACAACGGCGCCGGTCTTCTCCTTCGAGAGAATCCGGGCAGTATTGCTGAACTTCTGCCTCACACTTGACCTCCGCAATTTGCCTGGCACGTCTGTCATACGGCACAGACAATCCACCAATCGTCGGAACGGATGACGTATCTGTAGCTTCTGCAGGGTTCTGGAGAGATTGGCTCGACATGCCCGGGATTGCCAGGTCAAGGTCGGGCGGGCGCGGCATTTCGTCGGTTGCAGAGGCTGACTGAGCCGATAAGAATTCTTCTTTCGACGGCAAATTGGCCCATACGATTGTCCAGACAAGCACCAATCCTCCGACGGTGGCAAGACTGGTTGTGGTCTTCCCGGATCGTTCCGTGACGTTGGTAGCCTTCATCGAGGTGAGGATAGAATAAAGGTTTCAGAAAATCACCGAAACAGGCTTTTTGCGCAGAGGCGTTTCTGTGGCAGAGTCGAATGTAGGTGCGGAACTAGTTATCCGGAGTTTCGACGATGTGATTCTCGAACCGGGTACAACCTTCCGCCAATAACCGATTAGTCAACATCTCACCTGGCCATTCAATGGGCAGGTCGGCGGTGAAGACCCAGACATCGGGAGAGGTCCAGACCGGGCCGTGTTCCTCGGGGAGCTCCGGATCGAACAGGTCGGTCCACACAGGCATGTAAACCCCGTTTCCACATTGTGTATGGAGATGCACGATAGTGCGGGACCTCACCAGAGGATCCAGCTCCCTCCACACAGCGGCGGTTTCATCGGCCAAGTGATGGAGGCGCACCGCGTTCTGCGCGTCGAACATGGCGTACGCGGCGTATACCGGTGCCTCGATCGTATCGGGCGCACATGCGAGCTCCGGACATTGCTTCACCAGCCCTTCAAGGATCTCACGACGCTGCCCATCCTCCCACGCATCCGGCAGACCTGGATCCGGAGCACCGATCAACTCAAACAGGAGAAATGCGGTATTTTCGACCGGAGGCAGCAACCGCGCTGCTACGGATTGGGCGCGCCTGGAATCTGCGACCGTCACAAGGTGGTCATGAAACAATTGAAGATTCAACATTTCCAGGGTGGCATCGGTCAAAAGGCGTGACTCGACACGAACAACGGTTCCGGCAGGGAGCTGGAGATACTTGTGCAGGAGATCGGCCGTGGCGATTGGATCGATTTTCAGCTTAAGTGGAGCGGTGAGATTGGCCTGCAGGGGAAGCTCCAGAGCCGCCATGGTGGCATAAACCGGCTTTTCGTCGTTCGGTCCGTCCAACAACAAGGTGCAGCTCGCCTCGGAGACCAGATCGAATAGCCATTCGGCCATTTCTTCGTCGAGCGCGGCAAGCACGGTCAGTAAATCATGTTCGCGCCCTTGCTCGAGAAACGCCTGCAACGTGTCGATCGCGTCATCGGTGTCGCCGTGATCATGGCGACGGGCATTGATAAGATGAATAAGATCCCGTGTGAGTGGATCGGGGCGAGACCAGCCTAACATCAAGGTTCCCTACTGTACCAGCCGATAGTCATGTCGAGGACTCAAGGTGCATGTTGCCAAACTTTTCCAACCCATGCAAGCCTCAGAACAATTACTCGCGACTCACCGCATATGATCGATGCAGCCCTTACTCACCGATAATCTTCACGAGGATCCGCTTACGGCGACATCCATCAAACTCACCGTAAAAAATTCGTTCCCATGGACCGAAATCGAGTTTGCCCTCCGTGAGCGCGACAACGACTTCCCGCCCCATCACTTGTCGCTTCAGATGAGCATCGCCGTTGTCTTCACCGGTCTGGTTATGTCGATACATCGCCCTCTGCGGGGCCAGCCGTTCCAAGAAATCGTCGTAGTCCTGCAGCAGACCGGACTCGTCGTCATTGATGTACACACTGGCCGTGATATGCATCGCATTCACGAGCACGAGGCCCTCGCGTATTCCGCTCTTCTTTACCACTGCCTCGACGTGGGGCGTGATATTGAGGTAAGCGCGCCTGGTCTTGGTCTCGAACCAGAGTTCTTCTCGGTAGGACTTCATGATCGTTGACGGTAGCATTGTGCCTGCCGCCTCGAGAAACATGCAAGAGGGCCGCATGATTGCTTCAACTGCATATTTGCCTTCGGCGAAGAGCCCAAAGCGAATGACACGCGAATACAAGAAGGGATATTTGTCCTATGAGGTTTGTGTTAGCGGTGAACGATTCGATAGAATCTATGCTCGATGCGGTCAGGCATCAAGTAATGAACACGATCAATGTCGCTTCACCACAATGATGGGAGATTGCGTCAATGTACCGGCTGAAGGTGTGACCGGTTAAATCGAGACCGTCATCTCCCATCCTGATCCTGTGCAATTTGTTAGGTGTCCATCAGTCCCTATAAACGCTGTTGAAAACCCCTACAAAATTGACAGTCCCTAACCTTGGTGATAAGTACCTTTCCAGATTCCGCGATGCTGTCCGTTAGAGGGAGGTGCTCGATGTTTGCTATTGCTGGGGGCCCGTCGTTCGTCGGCAGTCCTCTGAATTGGAGCCTGTTTTTCGCCCGTCAGCCGGAACCCGATCTGGAATTCACGGAAGAGGAGCTGGAACAGACCACCACGATTCGATCACCTTCCCCCATGAAGCCGCCCAAGAAATCGGGTGGGCGTTCTCTTCTATGGGTACTTGCCCTGGTAGTGATCGGCGGCGGAGCCTATGTTGCGATGGAACCTGAAATGATCATGGAGTATATCGGGCCGCTGCTCGGCGACTCGCCGGCCCCGCAACCACAACCGCCTGTTGCCCGAAAAACCATGCCACCAAAGCCGGCGCAACCAGTCCCGGTCCCTCAAGCCACTACTTCAACGTCGATGCCGCCACCTACTTCACCGGTCGAGGCGCCGGAGGCTGCAGCACCGAGCACCGCTCCCGTTCCTGCACCTCCATCCACTCAGCCCACGGCCTCAGCTCCGATACAAACGCCGCCGTCGCCAGCTCCGGCACCCGTCACCGCTTCACCGACGCCGGTGTTCAGCGAAGGGCAGCGAGTCAGCGTACTTGCGGATTCTTCGAATCCTGGAGCAAAAGTGAACCTGTCTCAGGATGCAGAAGGGACAAGACCGGGACCGGCCATTCCCCCGGGGACCGCGCTCACGATTCTTGACGGCGACCTGCAGGCCGAGGGATGGGTCTATTCCGTCCGCAGTGACTTCGGAACAAAAGGCTGGCTCACTGAGAAGCAGCTTAAATTGAAGCCATAATTCTCTGTTTGCACCAATCACCAGGCATAGAGGGCGGTAATCGCATCGGCGCCCTCTGTGCTGTTCTGTGCTATAATGCCGCCCGTTCCCGCCTCCATCCATGGAGGTAAGCCGTCACGAGCCTTAGGAATCCATGCGCGCCGTCATCTTCGACTTCGACGGTGTCATCGCCGACACTGAACCGCTCCACTTTGAAAGTC
>CAYXKP010000063.1:0-24058 GCA_964465695.1 uncultured Nitrospira sp. | reverse complement strand
AAGAGTTCCGGTTCGTACTTCGCCATACGAAGACGCAGGAGCTGCGGTTCCCACGAGGACGCAGCCGCTTCGAATCCGGCAAGTTGCTTGACGATCTCCAAGAGTCCGGCGCCACCATGCTGACGCGATCCCGGCACGACATGCTGCCATTGCATCAAAAATCGCATGAACTCGGACGCGGTGACCGGTTCCACCTCCTTCCGCAGGATGCCGATAGTCAGGCGATGGATACGAGCCAGCAATCGGCGGTGGCACCATTCAATCTCGTTCTCCCCGCGCCTCACCTCTCCCGCCCCGCGAAATTGCCCTCGGAGCACTTGCCCTCGCGTTTCGAGCCGCGCCATTGAGGCATCCACTTGATCGACCGACAGATGCAATCGGGCAGCAAGTTGGCTCGTCGTCGTCGGGCCGATACTCTCCATCCAACCGAGCACGATGGCATCGAGCGTCGGGTCATCACCCGTCGTGAACAGCAGTTCGAGCCGGTCCTTATTTTCTGTTGCCGCCCATCCCCTGACCTCTGCAGCGTGAGGCATGGACGGCAAGGAATCGGAGCCGAGTAGGACCGCACGACCGGATTCCAAGAGTGACGGCAGATAGGCGGTCCACTGTGTCGATTCGGACTCGGGCACCCACACCAGTGTCAGCAGCGCATCATGCAGTTCGTCGGCATCGCGGACGACCGGCCAGGATTCGTGCGCAACTTCGGCGATCGCTGCCGGGTCGAGCGCGCCGATCTCTCCGAGCAGGTCAGGCGGCAGCGTTCGCCGCAGCTGGACCGCCCGAGACCGCCGTTCCTCCAGAGGCGCATCGTCAAGGAAGGCATAGGGGTTCGCATTCAAAATTTCATGAGAAAATACCGACGGCGACGGCGTATCGATCGCGACACAGGTGATGGTCCCCGATTCGATCCCGCGAAGGACGTCGGTGAGGCCTTCAAGATCCATCGCTTCAGTCAGACAGTCCCGCAGCGTTTCCTGCACGAGCGGATGGTCCGGAATCTGTCGCATGGCCCGCTCACCGGTCATGTTTTCCTGACACGCGACGGCATCCGGAAAGACTGCCGCCAGCAGGTCCTCCGCTTTCATCCGCTGAATCTGAGGCGGGACTTTCCTGCCCTTCGCGAAGCGGAGAAGGGACAGCGCCCGAGAAGCATTCCACCGCCAACGCGTTGCGAACATCGGCGCCAACAACACGGCTTGGGTCAAAACTTCCCGCACGCCGTTGGAATGGAGATACCCGAACACGGACTCCAACGGGAAACTGTGTTTCTCCCCCAGCGAAATCACCAGGCCGTTATCCGTGGCCGCTGCCTGCAGCTCAAAATCAAACGTCACGCAAAACCGCTTGCGCAAGGCAAGTCCCCAAGCCTTATTGATCCGCCCTCCGAACGGCGCATGGATCACCAGCTGCATTCCGCCGCTTTCGTCGAAAAACCTCTCCGCGACGATCGTTTCCTGCGTCGGCACGACTCCCAACACAGATTGCCCTGTCAGAACGTATTCGACGGCCTGTTGGGCTCCCCGCTGATCGAGGCCGCAGTCCTGCTTGAGCCACTGAATAGCCGGCAAGGGAGAGTCCGCCTGTTCCGCGATCGCCTTCCGAAGGAATGCCACTTCCGAGGAAAGCTCCGCCGTGCGCGAAGGAGCCTCGCCTCGCCAGAATGGAATGCTGGGCGGTGCGCCATGAGCATCTTCCACACGAACCTTCCCCGTCTCGACACCCTTGATCCGCCAGGACGTATTGCCGAGCAACATGATATCTCCCGCCAGACTCTCCACGGCGAAGTCTTCATCCACCATTCCCACGACCGTGCCGTCCGGCTCCGCCACCACCGCATAGTTGGCGGTGTCGGGAATCGCGCCCCCGGAGGTGATCGCCGCCAGTCGCGCCCCTCGTCTCCCTTTCAGCCGATGGTTGATACGATCATGATAGAGATAGGCAAGTCCTCTCCCCCGTTGCGTCGCAATGCCATCGGCCAACATCCGGACGATACGGTCGAACGTGGCGCGATCCAGCTCGCGATAGGGACCCGCGCGACGGATCAAGGCAAACAGCTCCTCTTCCGTCCAAACTTGCGTCGCTGCAGCGGCGACGATCTGTTGGGCCAGAATGTCGAGCGGCGCCGGTGGGACCTCGATGCGATCCAACGTCCCATTCTTGATTGCACGGATCAGCGCGGCGCATTCCAGCAGCTCATCTCTGGTCGTGGCAAACAGCCTGCCCTTCGGTATGGCTTTGATCCAGTGGCCGGCCCTTCCGATCCGCTGCAGACAGGTCGCGATCGCCCTGGGCGAGCCGATCTGACAGACGAGATCGACCGTGCCGACGTCGATCCCGAGTTCCAGCGACGCCGTCGCCACGACCACGCGGGTCTTGCCGGACTTCAACCGCTCCTCCGCCGACAACCGAATCTGCCGTGACAGGCTGCCGTGGTGAGCTGCCACCGCATCAGGCCCGAGATCGGAGAGCCGTTCTTCAAGATAGTGGGAAACCCGTTCGGCCAAGCGGCGGGTATTGACGAAGACCAACGTCGTGCGATGTTGCCGGACGAGCTCAGCCACACGGTCGTAGATGCCGGCCCAGACGGCATTGGTCGAGACGGCGCTCAGTTCATCGTTGGGCACTTCAACCGCAAGATCCATCTGCCGCTTGTGGCCCACATCGATGATCCTCGGGGTGGGGCGATCACCAACCAGGAACTGCGCGGCGGTCTCTATCGGCCGTTGCGTGGCGGAGAGGCCGATCCGCTGCGGCTTTGTCAACGTCAGCGCCTCCAGCCGTTCCAACGAGAGCGCGACATGGGCTCCGCGCTTGTTCGGCGCCAATGCATGGATCTCATCGACAATCACGGTGCGCACGGTCTGCAACAAGCGCCGGCTTTTATCAGCGGTGAGCAGGATGAAGAGCGACTCCGGGGTGGTGACGAGGATGTGGGGCGGCCGCTTGAGCATCTGTTGCCGATCCGCCATCGGTGTATCACCCGTCCGGACGAGGACCCGCAGTTCCGGCATCAACAGGCCATCCTGCAACGCCAGTTGCCCGATTTCTACAAGAGGCTTCTGAAGGTTCTTCTGAATGTCATTGCTTAGCGCTTTAAGGGGGGAGACATAGAGGACCTGGGTACGATCGTCAAGCTCACGAGAAAGCGCCTGCTTAAAAAGCTGATCGAGGCAGGAAAGAAAAGCGGCAAGGGTTTTCCCAGAGCCGGTCGGCGCGGCGATCAGCGCATCCCCTCCGGACTGGATCGCGGGCCACGCTTGGATTTGAACGTCGGTCGGCCGGCCGACACATGAAGAAAACCATTCGGAAATGATCGGATGAAACCCAAAGAACGGCATCGCCGTGCATCTTACCATGCATCAATGACCTCTGCATTCGGCGGGTATTTAAGGCTCAACTAATGGAATGTTAATGTCGACAGGTTATGGTTAATTACAAGGGTTTTTACCGATGGAGATCGTGGACCGCTGTGGTAAGTTGAAGGCAGTTGCGTGTACAAGAAAGGTTAACGCCATGTGGTTTCTTTTAATCGTCTTGCTTGCACCTCCATCCGGTATCGACCGTGTAACGGTACTGAACACGTTTGCGACATACGAGGACTGTCAGCCGGAGCGAAATCGCATCGGGTTTGAAATGGCTGAAAGCTATCCTTACGAGAATGACTTTCGCATCGTATGCGAATTTCGGAATGCGGGATCCCTCATTCGTACCGGTTCATCACGAGCGTCAAGCGACGAATCCTTTCACCCTGGTTCTCGATTATTCTCTTACGCAATAGCGTACGGCTTCGAGCCTAGATAGACTCCCATTTCCCGGCGAGAAGGATCTATGGCATCATAACCGTCTCATGCATCTCTCCGTCATCATTCCGGCGTTCAACGAAGCTCGTCTGATCGAACGATGTCTCCAATCCGTCGCGGTATCGATCGCTGCCAACCGGATATCCGGTTTCACATCGGAAATCATCGTCGTCGACAATAATTCCACCGATAACACGGCGGAACTGGCTGAACGGGCCGGCGCAAGAGTGGTCTTCGAGCCGATCAACCAAATCGGCCGGGCGCGCAATGCCGGCGCGGCTCATGCCGCCGGCGATTGGTTGCTGTTCCTGGATGCCGACAGTCTGCTCAGTCCCGGATTGCTGACCGACATCCTCCAACTGATTGAAGAAGGGAAGCATGTCGGATGCGGGAGCACCCTCCGCATGGATGGGCTGCCCTGGTGGGCCGACATGACGTTACAGCTCTGGACCGGCACGTCGGTTTTTTTCCGATGGGCCGCCGGAGCACTGATCGTTTGCCGGCACGACGCGTTTCAGGAAGTCGGCGGGTTCGACCAGGACCTCTATGCATTGGACGAGATTCGACTCAGTAAACAGCTCACACAATGGGGACGCCGGCACGGTCTTCAATTCACCATTTTGACCACACATCCGCTCGAAACATCATCCCGCAAGATCTCGCTCTATTCCGGCCGAGAGATCGCCGTTCAAATCTTCAGGGTTTTGCTGCTTCCCAAAAGAACCTTGCACGATAAGAAGAAGCTCTCAGTCTGGTACGACGGACGGCGCTGAGCACCTCACGTTTCTTCATGAAGACCCTCATTTCGTTGGAGGTATTTGCTTCTCATAATTTCCGTTATGGCGTAAACCTTTCCCATGGGCTCACCAGTTGGTCTCATGGCCGACGTCATCACACCACAGAAAGGAGCGGCTATGCGATTCATCAAGGTCATGGATGAGGAACGTTCCGGGGAAGTGGCCATCAATCTCGATCTCGTCCGCGAGGCTCACTTTGGCAAAGGGTTGCTGCATCTGTTCTTCGAACGGAGTTCTTCCGCGCAGGATGATATGACCTTTACCGGTGAAAATGCCCAAAAGATCTGGGCCGCCATGGGATAGCCGAAAACATTCCTCAAAACTCTCAATAGCAGGACTCAACACGTGGCCTGAATGGAGCAACCGGGCATCCAATGGTTATTCGTGTGCCGTGAACAACTTTGGCGCCGCCGCAGCGCTCTCAGAGTCCTCAACGTTCTTCAGCTAACAGAGACTGGATCTGCCGCTCTGTCTCGCCGTACCCTCCTTCACCTATCTTGACATAGCGAATGATCCCGCGCTTATCGATCAAGTACATCGCGGGCCAGTAGCGATTCCCGTAGCGGTTCCAGATGGAGAACTCGTTGTCGATCGGCACTGGAAAGCGGATATCGTGCTCTGTCATATACCGCCTCACGTTTTCCACTTCGCGTTCGTGTGAAAACTCCGGTGAATGGACACCGATCACGATGAAGCCTTGATCCATGTACTGCCGGTACCACCGTTTGACGTACGGCTCGACGTTTCGGCAGTTGTAACAGCCGAACGTCCAGAACTCGACCATGACCACTTTGCCACGGAGATCGGCCATCCGCAGCGGCGGGCCGTTGAGCCAGGTCGCGTTCGCAATGTCCGGAGCCGGTTCGCCGACCATCGCGGCCGCCGGTGAAAGAATAAGCCATCCTGCCAGCAGAACCGCGATTGCCATTCCCAGCCAGCGAACAAGACCACCTATGTGTCTCACTCTCTTATATTCCTGCGTACCACTCATACCCTTGGTCCTCCCAGTAGCCGCCCCTCCCACCACCGATACCAGCAAGGGATTCGACCAGCTCAATCTTCATGACATACTTCGCCTGTTTGTACCCGAGCTGTCGCTCGAAGCGCAGACGAAGCGGAGCGCCATGGGGGATGTCCAATGGCCCGTCATTGAGCTCATAGGCCAGCATCGTCTGCGGGTGATAGCAATCGGCCAAGGCTATGCTCTCGTAGTACGCGATGCCCTCGTCGTCCACATCGGCACAGTGGAACACCGCATAGCGGGCATTCGGCAACGGTTCGACCTCTCGTATCAAATCACCGACCGGCACACCGGTCCACTTCCCGATAGCGCTCCAGCCTTCCACACAATCGTGGCGGGTAATCTGCGTGCGAGAGGGCAGTTCTTTCAGCGCAGCGAGCGACCAGCTTCTGGGCGTTTGAACCAGGCCGACCACCTCCAACGTCCATTCAGCGAAATTCTGTGCGACGTGCCTGGCGTATTCATCCGTGCCTGGATCGGTGTTGCCGTTCGCCGGAAAGATCTTTGAAATATCGGCCTCGCCGTATTCTTTCGCCAATGCGTCTTTGGGAGTGACCGCCCGTTGCACAAGTTCCGTCAGTCGCTCGGCCTTATTGAGAATGGCGGGAAACCAGCTGCCCTGCGTGAGATTGTCGCAACCGGAGAGCGCCACCAGACTGGCAGCACCCACTGTCCCCTTGAGGAATCGGCGTCGTTCCATCGCGCGTTCATGCTTCATGGCTTATTTCCTCATGTTTGACGATGAACCACCCCGTGACCATCGAACGAATGTTGTTCAGAAACCCGGTGAGAGTCACCTGGACGACATGGATGACGATAAACCCGACGAACGAAAAACAGGCGATGAAGTGAAGAGTCCTCGCTGCCTGGCGCCCTCCCAAGACGGTGAGTACCCATGGGAAGGCTGTATCGATCGTCGGCGACATCGCCAAACCAGTCAGCACGATCAGCGGCGCCACGATGAGCAAGACACCGGCATAAGCCAGTTTCTGAAGGACGTTGTACCGCTTCGCTTCATCACCAGTGGGATGTCGAAGGATGAGATGATCTTTGATGGATTTACCGATGCTCCGCAGTTCGCCGCCCGTTGGAGTCAGGTCACGCGTGGCATGTCGACTTGCCAAGGCATAGGCGGTGAAAACCAAACCGTTGATCACAAAGAGCCAGGCAAAGAACAGATGCCACTGTCGCCCCATCGCAAGCCACTTGGCGCTCGGGATAGTGGCCCAAGCCGGAAAGGCGCGTCGCATTCCGTCGGAGTAGCCGAGCACGCCGGTCGTGTCGAACTGATGCCCCAGAATCGTCGTGATGCCCTTCACCTCACCGCTCTCGGTCTGCACCGGTCTGATAGAAAGCAACGACCGGTCGCGATCGGAGCGGTCACCCCAATAGAGCGCCGGATGGGCGTTAAAAATCTGCAAGCCGCTCATGATCAGGATGATCAGGAACGGGACGTTGAGCCAATGACTGATCCGCACCGGCAACCGATGGCGGTACACACGTTCGATCGCAGGAGGAGAAGAAACGGTGGGATCACTCGCTGTCGACATCGCCTCAGACGCCGGCGGCTCGGCAATCGGTATCCGGTTTCCTTCTTGACTGACGACCTCTTCCGATTGAATGAGTAACGCCATGGTTCCTCCTCCTCTTCCCTCGGATGCAAATCTAGCGTTTCGTCGGACGTACGGATGCTTTCTTACAGCGGCGAATGACGGATAGGGGACAACAAAACGGCCTGCAGCCGGTTGGGCCGACCGCAGGCCGTGACAAGAAACAACGTGAAAGGCTGGCTTCTCTAGTGACCCATAGCTCCCTTCATTTCATCCTTCTTCATTTTCATCTCACCCTTCATCTCATCCTTCTTGGCTTTCATTTCACTTTTCATCGCCTCTTTCTCGGTTTTCATATCATCCTTCTTCGCCTTCATCATCTCGCCCTTCATCTCGCCTTTCATCTTTCCCATCTCATCGGCGAACGACAGGGTACCGAATCCCATGAAACATGCGATGGCGACCATCGACAGCAGAATCTTTTTCATTGAATGCCTCCTGGTGAATGGTGGTAAATGAACGCCGGAACGACGCCCGGCATCATGATCGATTGGGTCACTGATGAACCTTGGCCACTTTCCGGACCTCCGGCCAGTTCGCGTCCGCCTTTCTCGTATAACCCGGAATATCCGTCAGCCATTGGGAACGAACCGTTTCACTATAGTTGAGGTACAGTTTGTCACCCACGACCGTAAAGGCAGTGGGATCAATCGAAGCCTTGTATCCTTTAGCCATCCCATAGGCACAGTAGCCTCCGTACTGTGGAGCGAACCTTCCCGGATCGGCCGCAAAGGCATCCCGATGAGCCGCTGAACCGAAATGGAAGGTCGAGCCTTGATACTCGGCATGAAACTCCGGTGATCCCTTCACCGGCTTCATGTCCGTGAAATAGGCGACTGGATCGTAACCGTCGAGTGCCAGGTTGTTCCGTTCAAAGAACTCCGCCGCACCCACTCCGAAAACCGCGAACACCATTACGCCAACCACGAAGAACAGAACATGCACGTATCGCTTCATAAATGGTCCTCCTACCTTCCACGAGAACATCGATCCAGGCGAAGAACTCTTACAGCGCAATCAGCCGAAACGATCATTGCCGGTCACCGGCCACATTCACAAACACCTTGATCGCGCCCTTGTCCGTTGTCAGCTTCCGCATCATCTCGGCGTAGTTTTCGAGGCCGTTCACCGGGTGAGTCAACAGCTGTGAGAGCCATCCCGGGAATTCCAGTTCCGCCCTCGCGAAGTCGTAGACGCCGGCTTCGAAATATTCTCGGTTCGCGTTTACCGTGCCGACGACGAGCTTGTTGCCAAGCACGAAATCCAAGTTGATCTTGTCCGCGGGAATCGCATGTTGACGGTCGCCGCCGGTCACGCTGGCTAAGACGAGCACCCCGTTTTTCCCTAGACTTTCCATTGCCTCGAAGACGACCGGAGAATAGCCGGTGGCCTCGAACATGAAATCAAATGGGCCATAGCGCTTTGCCGCTTCACGAACCGACAGGTCATCGGTGGAAATGTACCGCACTCCCAGTTGATCCAAGAGATCCAGATTGCGTGAGGGTCCGGTCTGTTTTCCAAAGCTCGTGACGTCGAGACCCTTCATTTTGAGCGACAAGGCCGCGAGAAGCCCCACCGTCCCTGCTCCGAGCACCGCGGCTTTCTTCGGCCGCCAGATTTTCAATCGCCGTTGCGCCTCGTAGGCCTGAATGATGCCTTTTTCAATGATCGAGGTCGGTTCCAGCAACACCGCGACATCCTTCAGGCCTCGCGGAATCTTCACGAGGTATTCAGGGTCTTCTACGAACTGCTCCGTAAGAAAGCCGTGCCGTAAATTGATGCCGCGCTCGTAATAGATATCCTCCAGCGTCATGTCGTACTGGCCGACCTGGTCGTAAAAGCTCCCGCCCGGCCGTCGTACGGTCGGGACGACGTAGTCGCCCGGCATCAGTTCCGTGACGTTCGGCCCGACCTCCACCACCCGTCCGAAACATTCGTGACCGATCACGAGGAAATCATAGCCGGGAGGAGCGTGCCCATATTCCGCCGCATTGATTTCCTTATCGGTACCATCCACACCCACGCGCAGTACTTGCACCAAGACTCCCCGTCCGTTTGGAATTTCATGGACTGATGGCTTCGGCAAGTCGGCAAGATGGATAGAATCCGGCTGTCCCGGAAGCACCGCGACGGCTTTCATAGCGACTCCTTGTCCTGCATCAATGATCCCATTGACCTACAAATCCTCTCATCGGCGCTCTCCGATCAAGAGCGTCAATCGCCGGATGGCGGCAACCGGCGGAACCGTGCGGCGAATGTCTGCCGCAATCGGTGGGAGTCGGGCGGTTGCTCAAGAGCTTTGGGTAGTAATGCAACCACGTCCCGAACCTTGGCGATTTGTTTCACATAGGTCTCACAGCCGGCACAGATGGCCAAATGCACGGCTATTTGGCGTTTCCGCTCATCGCCGACCTGCTCATCGAGGTAGGCCGAGGCCCACTGCGTGATCTCCTGGCAGGTTATCTCCGGAACAATCGACGACCCTTCGTCCTGTGCCATCGTGAGACCTCCCTTCAGCGCCTATGCCTAGGTCGGTCCTCCCGGCATTTTCTTACTCGGTCGGTCGTTGTCCCTCCAGATACGTCTCCACCGCCCGGCGAACCCGCTCTCTCGCCCGGTGAAGTCTGACATAGAAATTCGTTTGGGAGATCTTCAAGATTTCGCAGACTTCCTTGGCGTCGACTCCTTCGACGTCGCGCAAGATCAATACCTCTTTCAAGGTGCGCGGCAACACGTCAATTGCCCGAGTCATGGCCTCGACCGCCTGCTGTGACGCCAAGAGTTTTTCCGGCGTCTGGTCGTCCCAGGGTTGAGGCGGAAACGCCCAGTGGCCGGCCCATTCGCCGGACCGGTGAAACCGTGATGGATCGACTGCCTCGTCGCTGTCATCGTCGATGGACTCGAAGGAGGAGAACGTCGTGTGCCGTTTCTCGCGCACTCCACGATCCTTCGCCTTATGGATCATGATCCCGAAAATCCATGTTCTCAGAGAGGATCGTCCTTCGAATCGTCCTAACCCTTCAATCACTGCCATCCAAGTATCCTGGACGACTTCTTCCGCCACTTCCCGATCCGCCACGTAGCCCATCGCCATCCTGATCAAACCGCTATGGTGTCGTGCGACCAACTCATTAAACGCCTCTTCCTCTCCCTGCCTGAGCCGTGCCAGGAGGGGGACTTCCCCTTCCGCCGTCGCAGCCGACTGACTCAGCTCCGGATTCCGGCCCCCGACCATCCGATAACCCAAAGACCCGGTGACCGTAATTGCATCAAGATTCATGACCGGCCTCCCATGTGCAGCAGCTCCGTCACGAGGGCCGGAGCGCTCATTAAGGTGACGTGTGAGTGGGCGAAGGTATTGAGCACCTCGACTCCGCGTCCATCGATGTACTCGACATTCGCGCAATCCAAGTACACGGCTTTGTTCTTCCGGAGATATGAGCGGCATTCCCCGTCAAGCAGGGCCGCCCATTGCTCCGTGATCTTGCCTTCCAGCTTGAGCAGGACGTCATGCCCGCTTTCCTGTATTTTTGTGATCTTCAACATCGCTGCGTCTCCCCTCCTGCCTCAACGTGATGCCAGGCTATTCAGCAACGGCAATGCCACAACATCACGAGACCACGGATTCCGCGTAAGCCGTTGATCTGTTGAACGTTGTTTGGCGTGGGGTTTGGAAAGATGAAAAATCAGTCGGGACACGATTCCCAAAATATTGGGATCGTCCCAATTAAATGGGGAAATTTAGGGAATTGATCTAAGGAATTGATTGAGAAACGGGAGGATGAGTCGGCACGGTTCTTATTTATCTTAACTTCAGTCCAGCAACGCGGCCAGCGCCTGGTAGTTGAGGGAAGATTTTACTCGGCCCAGCCACGCCTTTCGCGCCGTCTGTTCAGGACGCTCCAAAACTTCCTCCTCATTCTGCGTGGACACTGATACGGCAATCACTTGGATTTTCCCCGGCTGGCTTCTGTTCGGAAAGATCGGATCCATCTTATAGGCCATCGCCTGCTCTGCCGGGCCTGATTTCAAGTTGGTCAGTTCATAGGCACCCCGCAACGCGTCCTCCTTCAATGCGGCACGCTCCATATGTTCCCTTCGAATACGCTCTGCCTCCAGCGACAGGTCGCCGGCTTGCATGCGCAAGCGACGGGCTTCGGCTTCGTCGGCGCTCGCCGCCGCCGCCCGCTCCAGATCCCGACCGTGCTCCCGTATCTCGCCCACTCTCGCTTGATCATCCACGCCGAGTTCTTGCAGCTCATCGATCTGAGCCTCCATCGCCTTGCGGGCGGAACCGTCGATATCAGCCCATATCGCGGGCATCGCGAGTTGCTGAACCGTAAACGACGATCGATAGGCCCGGTACTCGTTGAGCATGTTGGTCAGGTGTACCTCTCTTGCGGCATCCTTCCTTTGCGCCGCATGTATGTCCGCCGTCACTCGCCTCATGTTCTCCACATACTGATCGGCGCCGGCCGGATCGGTCCTTCTCAGTAATGCCGCGGTCCGGTCGATCATGTCCCGATCCGGAGCTTTACGTGAAGCTTTGGCGTTGCGCCAATCAGCCAAGGCCTTTTCGCGGGCGGCACCCACGCGGTCGAGCCGATCACCAAGGGTTTGAGGGATCCACGGCAGACGCCCATTTTTCGAGATCACGACCCATCCGTTGTATTCGGGATACCCGTTCATCGTACCGGTCGGCTGCGGAATTTCGTCCAGTCCCATGAACATGTCCTTCGAGAGGTGGTTGAAAAAGACGTTGATTCTGCCGATCGACCCAGCCACGCGATCCGCCTGGGGAATAATCCCGCATTCTCCCTTCCAGATCCCGATACCGACCAACGTCTGCTCCGGATAGGCCCGCACGATCAACCGCGAGTCCGACGGTTCATAACGGTTGGCGGCCATTGTGGTCCGCATGCGGACGGGGATCGGCGGGTTCAGCAACTCCTGTGACTGCTTGATAATGGCCTCTGCGGCGTTCATGGCCTTGAGGTGGCGCGCCCATCGCTTATCGGTGACCGGCCCCTCGTTCTGACGCGGCGCCCAGCAGTTGACCTGCCCGTAGACCACGGTCGTCGTGCCGACTATAGTCAAGAGAACTGCAGGAAGCAAGCCGCACAAGATGAAACGGACGAGGAGCGAAACAGGCATGTGGATTGAATTCGTCAAAAGCAGCCGTCGCGCCTGGATGACGAGGGTCGGACGATGTGTAGTTTTTTCATACGGGCTTCGAGCGTCGTCGGCTTCAGACCCAAGACGGCCGCGGCACCACTGGGACCGCTGACACGCCAGTTGGTCTGTTCCAACACATCTCGGATGTGCTCCCGTTCCATTTCCTCCAGCGTCAGGGTCTTGGCCATACCCGTCTTGTTGTCTGACTGCGAGAGCCAGTCGACCGACTCCAGCTCCGACCCTTCACTTAGAATGACGGCGCGCTCGATGACATGTTCCAACTCTCGAATATTGCCCGGCCATTGATACCGCTGAAGGGCTGTCATCATCCGCTCCGGAATCCTATTGATTTTCTTGCCGAGGCTCGCGGCAAATTTGCGGACAAAATATTGCGCCAACAGGGGAATGTCCTCGTCGCGCTCACGCAAGGCGGGCAGCTGAATCGGAAACACGTTGAGACGGTAATACAAGTCGGGCCGATACTGACCGGTCTTGCACAACTGTTCAAGATTCCGGTTCGTGGCGGCAATGACCCGCACGTTCACCTTGAAGGTTTGCGTGCCGCCGACCCGCTCGAACTCGCCCTCCTGCAAGACGCGGAGGAGCTTGGATTGGAGATCCACCGGCAGCTCGCCGATTTCATCGAGGAAAATCGTTCCCTTGTCCGCCACTTCGAAACGCCCCATTTTTTTCGTCAACGCCCCCGTAAAGGCGCCTTTTTCATGGCCGAAGAGCTCGCTTTCGATGAGGCCGGCCGGAATCGCCGCGCAATTGACCTTCACGAGCGCCTTGTCTTTGCGGGGACTGAGATTATGGATGGCGCGCGCGATCAGCTCCTTCCCGGTGCCGGTTTCGCCCGTGATCAGGACGGTCGAGTCGGTTGGCGCCACGCGCTCCACGTTTTTCAAGACTTTTTTGAGGGAGGCGGACGAGCCGATCAACTCTTCGAAGTTGTGCGTGAGCTTGATCTCTTCCTGCAAATACACATTCTGGGCTTGGAGCCTGGCATTCTCCTGTTCCGCCAATACCTGCTCCGTAATGTCGAGGAGCATCGTGCGGGTGTAGGTACCGCTTGGATCGGGCCGCGACCACCACTTCATCCAGAGGGGCTTGCCGTTGTCTTTGCGGCGGAGTTCGAGCACGACGCCGCTTGTATCGATACCCTTGCCCACCGAGTCGAACGCGTCTTTGAGGCGGCGCTGCGCGTCGGGTGTCTTCGGCACAAAATCCCTTCCGTAGAGGCCATCCACCTGATCGGCCGTAATTCCCAATGACTTCATCGCCGTCCGATTGACACGGAGCAGCTTGGAATCGAGCCCCTCGTAGACGTAGGCGATCGGCGCTTCGTCAAAGAGATCACGCAGCCGTTCCTCGTTGTCTTGTAGGACGCGTTCCATATGCAGCCGTTCCAATTCGGCGCCGGCCCGCGCGCCGAACACTTTAAAGACGGACAGGTCGATGCGTTCAAGCGGCATCGACTTGCGATCCATGACGGCTAGATGCCCCAGAACCTCCCCTCCCGCACTCGTCATCGGAATGGCCAGCTAACTCCTCACGCCAAGACCTTCGAGATCGCTCCGGTGAAGCGGAAACCGGTCGGCCACTTGGTCCGCGCAATGATAGATGTCACCGGCCAATACGGTTTCGCAGGGCGTGTGCGCGATGGCATATTCGAAATTGTCTTTCAGCCGATCGCCCGCCCAGAACGCCAGGGTGCGCACCTTGGTCCGATCGGCGCAAAATTCGGACACGAACGCATACTCGACACCGAGGGCCTTCGCCAGATTCTTGACCAGTGAGTGAAAAAAGCCCTCCCCCACCGCCGTTGCCGTTCCTTCGAAAATGGCTCTGAGCGTCTGATGGCTCTTGTGCATCGTGTCTTCATAACGCAACCGCTCGAACTCTGCGGCTGCTCGAGTCGCGAAGATGCCGAGGACGGACATCACCAATTCTCGGTCAGGCATCAGATGGCCATCCATCACGGCCAAATGACCCAAGACGGCACCGGACGTGCTCACGACAGGAACGCCGCAGTAGCTCTCCACACCGATGTCCTGAATCAATTGGACATGGGGATAGAGCTCCCGGAGCTTGCTGGGGTGGTGCACACACTGACAAGTCAGCACCGTTTCGCAGGGCCCGCGCGCAGGCACGTCGAAGGGGGGCAACGGCTGACCTTTGCCCCACCCGGCCTTGGAGACAAATCTGGTGCCGTCTTCGGCGAGATGGGAAATGTAGGCATAGTCGACATGCAGGGCCGTGGCCATGTGTTGCACCAGCGACGCAAAAAAGTCGGCCCCCACTTGAGCCGCCGTGCCTTCGGCGATCACCCGCAACGTTTCTTCCCGCTCCCGCAGAGAGGTCTCGATGACTTGTCGGTACAGTTCGACCCCGGCCCGTTCGCCGAACAGCTTGAACACCTCGATCTCGTCCGGTGTCAGGACCATGGGTTTCACATCCATCGCGACCAAATGGCCGAGGACCTTGCGCTTGGGATCTTTGAGTGGGACGGCAAGATAGCTGGAAACGCCGAGCGTGGTGAGATCTTGGTCACGCGGAAAGAGCTGTTGAACGTCCTGTGCGTAGTGGCAGGTTTCGCCCTCTATGACTTTTGTGCAGGGGGTTCCATCGAGACTGTATTCGACCTGATCCTTGTACCCATCACCTTTCCAAAAAGCGAGCGTACGGATACGGGATTCCGGAAGCAGGTAGCCCACGAACGCGTAGCGGATTCCGAGGGCCCCCGCGACGTGCCGGACCAGCTCCCGAAGGAAATCCGACCCCGTGGAGGCAACGGTGCCCTCAACGAGCGAACGAAGAAATTCGTCCGCCTTGTAGCGGGCTTCCAGCCGTTGTGGGTCGTTGAGTACCGTCATGTCATCCTTCATGTCAGCTCACACGACACGCAGGACATGGGAGAGAAGAAAATAGAGGCGGGGAAGAGTAGCATTGGACGGGAAAGGGCTGCAACTACAGAAAACCCAGGTTTTCTGCTCAGTCCGGTACCGGCATGGGGATAGCGGCGCCGCAGCCGCCACATCGGATCGAGAGCGGGATGTCCCTTGTGACGGTGATCGGGGTCGGCGGAGGGCCGAGAAGCAGAGAGGCCAAGGGGCTGGTCCGGTACTGTATGAGCAGTTTCGGCATGGTCAGGAAGAAGATCACCATGACGACCCCGGCAGCGATCAACGGCCACTGGGCGCTGATCACGCCGCTCCCGATATAGGTCAGCGCAAAGGTCGGCGGGGCCATACCGATGAGCGTCGCCAACGCGAATGCCTTGAGAGAGATGTCGGTCAGCCCCGCTCCATAACTCACGACGTCGAATGAAAAGATCGGGATCAATCTTGCGAAAAACACTAATCCCATCAATTGGTGATCCGTACATGTCTGACAGAACACCGTCTCAACCTTCAGGAGTTTGGAGAGGGCATCACGGCCCAAGGCGCGCGCGAGGAGAAAACAGCCGATGGCGCCGATCTCGGCACCAATGATGGCATAGAGGGCTCCATAGAACGGGCCGAAGACGGCTCCTGCCGCAAGATCCAACGGTAAACTGGGGATCGGGGGAATGATGACGGCGCAGGCCATGCTGCCGATCAACAGCAACGGAGCCAACGGGCCTGCGTCGCGCAACCAGTCCATCAGCACCGTCGAGGAGAGATACCGCTCGTAATCGATAGAAGACACGCCCCACCAGCCCGCGCCGATCACGGCCACTCCGAGGAGCACTTTCATCCAGGTCGACCGCATTCTTGACATGCGGGTCGTACCCAGGCTTGCCGTATTCATGGCGATACAAGTCGCATCGCGTGTCCATCAGGATCGCGGACAATCATTCCCTTTGTGAATCCCACGCTCGTATCCGGCAGCGTGATGACGCCGGCTGAAATCACTTGTCCCATTCCACGCACCTGCGAGGCGACCGTCTCTACATCCGGTACCACCATCGTCGTCTGCCAATGCCAGAGATCGGTCGGATGTGAATCGGTTGGAAACGGCCGACCTGCCGTTGGTAATTCGTACTCCAAGAACTCCACACCGGGTGGACCTCTCTTCGAGGTCAGGCCGGTCACCAGCACGCGGGCGCCTGGGAGACTATCGAGATATTCCTGTTCCGTGCCCAAGTTCAACGTGCCGCCTGCGACGGTGAAGCCGAGTAGATCACGATAAAACCGAAGACTCCTCTCCGTACTCCGCACCGTGATCGCGGTATGGTCGATGCCGAGAAATAAGTCTGGCCCTACTCTATTCTCCCAAACGGAATTGCCTTTCCCTTCCGGAAACCGGATCAGTTCGAGGTTGTGGCCGTCCGGATCGCGGAACTTGATCGCTCGTATACCGGCGGCTGCTTGGTTGGACAGGGGAATGGTCTGCGGTCTTGGCGAAATCTGGCGAACATGGTGCTTCCGCAGTTGCGCCCAGGCTGCGTCCATGTCGCGTACGACAATGGCAACATGCTGAAACCAGAGATCATTACTATAGGAAGGAACCGGAATGGGCCGGACATCTGGCGGTGACAAAAATTGAGTCAGCTCCAAGGTCTGCTCTCCCAATAGCATCCGCACGACTCGCGCCCGCACGCCGAAGACACCATAGAGTTGATCGTACTCCGGTCCATCCACTTCGACGTCGCCGACTTGCTCGAACGTCAGTACATCGCGATAGAAGGCGATGGACCGATCCATGTCTGAGACGGTGAAGCCGACGGAGGTAATGGACAGGACGGCAACAGGCGGCTCTGCCGCTACGAGTACTGAGTATTGAGTGCTGAGTGCGAAGAAAAGAACAACAACTCGAAACCACTGCTCACGGAGAAATGTACTCATCATGCTCTTCTTCATGCGCTTCACGCTTCACGAATAACGATTTACGCGAACCTTGAGAGCAGGTGGTCTCCTACTCGCAGCGCATTGGCGATGATCGTCAGCGAGGGATTCACCGCGGAACTCGAGACAAAAAAGCTCGCATCGACGACGTAGAGATTGTCCAGGCCGTGGGCCTTGCAGTTCACGTCCAGCACGCTGGTTCCGGGATCACGGCCGAAGCGGACGGTCCCGCATTGATGCGCCGTGCCGGCGATGGGGATCTTCTTCCCGAAATAGAGATGCGTCGGTAGGAGATGGTCCTCACAGCCCAGATGATTGAGCATGCTCTTGAGCTTGGCCGCCAAGCGCCGATGGGCTTCCAGATTGTTCGCTGTATAGACCAGCGTGATGCCCCCATCTTTGCCGACAAGCACACGATTGTTCGGGTCGGGTAAATCTTCCGAGGTCATCCAAAAGTCGAGCGAATGTTTCGCGGCGATATCCAAAGCCGGCCCCGGTGCGAAGGCCGGCGCGCCGAGCTTGAGCATCTCGAAATCTTGTTTGCCGATCATCGAGATGTGCCCCATCGGATAGTCCCAGTCGGCCGAAGAAAAGTAGAAATCGTTCAAACCGATGGTCTTTTGGAAAACGGTCGGATTCGGCCTCTTCGAGATCGCGAGCATGGCCGAATTGTTGTGACACATGTAATGCCGGCCCACCAGGCCGGAAGAATTGGCAAGACCGTCGGGATGCTTGTCGTTCCCCGACTTCAACAGCAATGCCGCTGAATTGATCGCGCCGCACGAGACCACGACGATATCGGCCCGATACGTTTCGACCTGCCCGTTTCGTTCGACGATGACTTCGGTGACTTCGCGGCCTGCCGGGTCCGTCTCCAGTTTCCGCACGAGTGCGTTGGTCAGCAGTGTGACATTCGGATAGTGCAACGCCGGATCGACACAGACCACTTGTGAGTCGGCCTTGGCGTTCACAAGACAAGGAAAGCCATCACATGTATTGCAGCGGATGCAGGCGCCTTTTTCTGACTGCTCCTCGTTGAGCATCACCCCGACCGGCAGATGAAAAGGCCAGTAGCCGTGCTTCTTCCAGTCATCATGCAGTTGCTGGATACGAGGTTCATGCGAGAGCGCGGGATACCTGTACGGGGCGCTGGCCTTTGGTTCAGTCGGATCTTCACCACGATTGCCGTGTACGTGATACAGATGCTCGGCTTGCGTATAGTAGGGTTCCAGGTCGTCGTAGGAGATCGGCCATTCCGGCGAGATCCCGCCATGATGCTTGACCTCGCCGAAGTCCTGCGCGCGCATGCGCAGCAGCGCCGCGCCATAGACTTTGCTATTGCCACCGACGTTGTAGTGGATGCCGGGGTGAAACGGATTGCCGTTCTTGTCGTGCCAGGTCTCTTTGGCCTTGTAGCGGTTCTCGATAAAGACGGTTCTGGAGTTCCAGTTGTCCTTCTCGCGCGGCAAATAGCCGCCTCGTTCCAGAAGAAGGATCTTTTTTCCCGACGGGGCCAGCTTATAGGCCAGTGTTCCCCCGCCGGGACCTGTGCCGATGATGATGACGTCGTAGTTGATTGATGTGGACATTGAAAACCCTTCGGTACAGAGCATAGTCGTCCAAAGAGAAGAATCCTTACAGGATAAGAATATTGCCGAGGCACTCGCCTGACGAACTGCATCGATCGGTTCCGGTCCAGGGATCTTGCGTGCTAAGATGTACGCTCCGGCGAGTACAAGAGCTGGCGCTTGATCGGCCGAGGGCACGGCATTCATTGGGACAAACTCGACGAGGACATCAGCGTCGAAGGCCTCCTCGCCGGCAAACCGTCCGGGGAAAGTGAGGCCTCGTTTAAGAAATGGCTATCCGCTCGCAGATCCAGCGTGGCACGAGGCTCTGCTCGACGAACCAAGAATGGTCGTCACTAACTACCAGCACCAACTTTGCTGTCTCCAACGGCAACCGTTCGTCCTCTCAAAAGCTGCAGATTCTTTCCTATGGCAGCACCAGCCTGTAGGCCAGCGTCCCACCTTCTGGACCTGTGCGATGATGATGAGGTTGTAATGGGTAGAGTGCGGCATCGTAACCCACGAATTCGATCGGTATGGATAATTGAAGGGGGCAGTCGAATCCCACGCTTGATTACGGCTCATCCACTTGAGGTGCCAGGATGATCAATGAGCATGAACGCGTGATTTTGACAAACGACCTGGCGGCAGAAGGATTGAAAGCCGGTGATGTGGGAACAGTGATCCATGTTCACCAAGGGGGCGAGGCCTTCGAAGTGGAATTTATCACGCTTCACGGTGAGACTGCTGCCGTTGCCACGGTGCCCGTTGCACATGTTCGCCCAGTGACTCAGCGCGACATGACCCATGCACGTCTAATCAAGCAACCTGCCTAG
This sequence comes from uncultured Nitrospira sp., assembly GCA_964465695.1. Classification (GTDB taxonomy): domain Bacteria; phylum Nitrospirota; class Nitrospiria; order Nitrospirales; family Nitrospiraceae; genus Nitrospira_D. The sequence continues at coordinate 4,419 of CAYXKP010000063.1, read as the reverse complement.
CTTTCACGTCAAGGCGCTTCGTGCTCACATCTCTGGCCAGTCAAAGAAGCTTTGATCCATTACGTCTCACTTTTCACTTTTTATGTCTTAGGAGTTTCGCGGCGATTGAATGAATCATGATGATTCCTGCCGGGTATATGGCGAAGAGAGTGGTGAGAAAACCTGACTGGCTGAAGGCCAACGGGGTTGACGATATCTACTCGGTGAGCGGATGTATCTCTAAAGACTTTGCCAACTACGTCAAATTGTGGAAGCACAATGGCTACTGGTTCTTCGACTCTCCCGAAATCATTGCGCAGGTAGCAAGGGAGCGCTCGATCGATCTGACTGATACGACGATGTTCTATTACGAAGTCTACGAACAGGAATTCGATGACGTGAAAGGCCAATGGTGTCCGTACGAGAGAGAACCGTCATTTCCCACGAACGTCCGCTCGCCCGAGAAAAAGACTCTTGCAGGATTCGATGTAGTAACCAGCGTCGCAAGAAACAGCCCGGAATGCTCCCCACTGTCATGCAACTCTCTCGCGAACGAAATTCAGACCAATGCACATTGCCTCCTCCCTGGTTTCGAGACTACCAAGCGGCTTGTCGAAACGGGAAGGTTCAACAATTCAGAACCCGGCCCTTACAGAATCTACGCGGTGTACACGCTTGAGTAGGAGCTCAGTCTCTGTTTCCTGGCACGCGGCGACATCAGGCAGGCAGAGTGATGAGGTCGCAATGGCCGGCGATGCGGGAGAAGTCCTTATCGGCAGTGAGCAGTGGAAATCCATGGTGACAGCAGGCAGCGGCAATCAGGAAGTCGATTGGACCGGCATTGACTCCCTTCGCACGGCAGCTGGCTCGTAAACGCGCGGCGGCGGCATAGGTCTGTCGATCCAGCTCAAGGAGTGGGTATGGATCGAGGAGGGTCAGCAAGCGGTCGAACTGTTTCGCCGAGCGGAGTCCGTCGAGGAGTTCCTGCAGGACATTGCCGATCAGAAAGAACCCATCGCCTGACTCCAGGTGCCGGCGAAAGGCACGGACATGCTGGTTGTCTTCATCAACCCTCGGCCTCCGAAGGACCAACGACCACACGGAGGTGTCAACGACCAGGTTCACGGTCGCGACGACCCTTCTTGTAGTCCCAACCCTTCCGGAACTCGATCGTCCCGAGCGCCTTCAGAATCTTCCGCTGCCGACGGCGCTGGATAAATTCGGTCAGGGCCTGCGTGACGGTTTCTTTCTTGGTGCGAAGCTTCCCGACCCGGCGGGCACGCTCCAGCAACGCATCATCGATCGCGAGATTAGTGGCCATACCCCCTCCATGTGTAGCACCTACACAGAGCGTACGCCAGGTCGGCGCCGCTGTCAAACCATAGCGTGGTAGATTGCTGTGCTTGAGTGCGAGGGTGAACACAACAGTGGGGAGTGAGGATCGCCTCTATTCCTGGCGCACGGCGGCAAGTTGGTCTATCTGGTCGGACGGTCTATTTTGTCTGTCTCGTTGTCTAAACCAGACAGACCAGACAAACATTCGCAAATAGACTGTTCAATAATCCGCAATGCGCGGATTAGTAGCCGGCGCCCTTGGCGGCGAGTCTGATCCGATACACGGAAGTTCCTCCCGTGACGAAGAGCGTGCTGCCGTCTTCGCCCCACGCAACATTTGAGGTAGGCCTCCCTGTCTCAATCGTGCCGAGCAGGGTGCCGTCCGGAGCAATAACGCTGATGCCGCCGGGACGTGCGCCGAAGAGATTCCCGTTCTCGTCCACCTTGATCCCATCCGGCCCGAAGAAGGGGTCCTTACGCCAGCGCGTCGCATCGAAAAAGACGCGGCCGTTGGTCACGTTGCCGTCCGATTTCACGTCATACGCGAGCCAGGCCGCCCGCTTCGGGTCCACATCAGAGACATACAAGGTCTTCTGATCCGGCGAGAAGGCAATGCCGTTCGGTGCCTTGATGTCCGAGATGAGCAGCGTCAGTGTCCCATCCCGTGAAAGGCGATATACTCCCTGCACCGACGTCTTGTCCGGATCGTCAAAGACGCCTGGTAATCCAAACGGCGGATCGGTGAAATAGAGGTCGCCGTTTGATGTGAACACGAGATCGTTGGGACTGTTGATCCGGCGACCGTTGTAACGATCTGCCAGCACGGTCAATGTCCCGTCCCTTTCGAGTCTCGCTATCTGACGATCGCCATGCCTGCAGAGCACCAGCCGCCCATGCATATCAATGGTCAGTCCATTCGAGCCTGGCTCCTTTCCGGCAAAAGGCACTGATCCAGAATAGCCGCTCCGGTTCAGAAACGGTTTGGTCCCTCGCCCCTCTTTCCACTGATAAACCGTGTTGGCGGGAATATCGGAAAAGAGCAGCGCTCGTTCTTTCTTGTCCCACACGGGCCCTTCCACCCAGCTGAAACCCTCCGCGATCTTCTCCAACTTGGCACCCTTCGGCACCAATGCCTCGAACCGTGGATCATGACTAACGATCGTCGCAACAACGGCCGGTTCGGTCTTCGGTGATTGCGCCCAGGTTGAGAAACAGGGGAGCAGGCCAAGCCATACGAAATTCGAAATAATGACGCCGACCTTCACGGTCTGATCCCTTCCATATTGGTCCTAATACGATAGATGCTGCTCAGCGCCGTGACGTAGAGCGATTTGCCGTCCTCGTCGCCCCAGGCCATATTATGCGCCTCTTCCGGCGGGGTGATCGTGCCGAGATGGGTGCCTTCCGGTGACAGAATCCAAATGCCGCCCGGCCCGCAGACGTAGACATTTCCCTGCTGATCCATCTTGAGGCCGTCCAATGCGGTTTCACCCGGCACGAACGTCATGTCGAAGAAGACCGTGCCTTTCCCCAGCGATCCGTCAGGCAACACCGGATAACGCATCACGATTTTCTTTTTCTCGTTCCAATTGTCCACGTAGAGATATTTCTCGTCCGGCGAGAAGGCGAGACCGTTCGGCGCATCCAGATCGGAGGCCACAAGCTGCACCTCGCCGTCCGCCACACGGTAGATATCGCTGAACGGGAGTTCTTTACGCGGATCATTGAAGACCTTCGGCAAACCAAACGGCGGATCGGTGAAATAGAGGGATCCGTCGGACTTGTAGACCAGGTCGTTCGGGCTGTTGAGCTGCTTGCCGTCGTAACGATCGGCGAGCACGGTGATGTTCCCACGCGGTTCGACGCGAATCACGCGCCGGTTGCCGTGCTGGTCGATCGTGAGCCGCCCCTGCCTGTCCAACGTGAGACCGTTGGAGCCCGGCTGATGATACTCGCCGATATCGAAGCCGTTGTAGCCGCTCTTGGTGCGAAAGACCGACGCTTCGCCGTCCGCCGTCATGCGATAGATCATGTTATCGTTGGGTACGCTGAAGAGCAGATAGCCTTCCATGCCGTCTTTGCGCGGAATCCAGACGGGCCCCTCCGTGAAGGAGAAGCCGGTGGCGAGCTTTTCGAACTTCGCCGACGGCGACACGATCGCATCGAGCGTCGCATCCTTGCGCGTGACGGCGCCGCTCCATTCGCGCGCCTCCTCGAAGCGGGCCGCTCTATAGAAATCGAGCGAGACTGATCGAACCCAAATGAAATTGCCGGGTGGACTCGATAGGGGCCCGTTGGCGCCGAAGATCGCCAGTAGAATCTGCTGTCCTGGCATCACATTACGGGCCACGATGACGCGGTTAGGGGCGTTGAACCCTCTAATAAGCTGCCCGCCGGTCTGACCCAGTGCGAGCGGCAGCTTGCCATTCACCCAGATCTCCGCATAATCGTCGACGACAACCTCGAAGACAACGGTCGAACCGGTTGGATCGAAGGAGCCGATTCTGTCCGGGATCGTGACATTAATCCGGTACCAGTTGAAGCAGAGCCGTCCAGAAGCTCGCCGTTTCTCCAGCGACACCGGTTCGATGACTTCCCATGTCGTATCATCGAATTCCGCGGCGCCGGCATGCGGCACCAAATCCAGCGTGCGATTGGGCGGTCCACTCGGACCCAGATCGGAACCCGGCCAATGGTGATTGACCTCAACTACCTTCGCATCGCTGTAGCGCCACTGGCCTTGGACGAGTTGGACGCCCTCCTCCGTCATCAAATCCACGATGGCATCGGGTTTCTCGGCGAGGACATCTTTCTGCGCATAGACCGGTGGCCCACCGAGCAGAACGACGACGAACACTCCAAGAGCAGCTCGAAAACTCATGGCGACCTAGCGGACCTTGACGACGTAATAATCAAAGGGCGCATCGACTTCTTTGAACCAATGGGGGACGCCATGGGGAATGATCACCACATCGCCGGGCACAAGTCTTCTAGCCTCGCCACCGTTTGTATCGGTCCCCCGGATTTCATGAGGCGCAACGGCCTTGGTCCCTACAGGAGTCCCGCCTGTCACCAGCACGGCTGAACCCTTGAGTACATAGACAA
>CAYXKP010000062.1:22539-25489 GCA_964465695.1 uncultured Nitrospira sp. | reverse complement strand
TCGGCCTCTTTGAGCCGATTCATGGCAGCGCTCCGGACATTGCAGGAAAAAATATCGCCAATCCCATTGCCACGATCTCATCGGCCGCCATGATGCTGTCGTACGCCTTTCAACTCGATAAAGAAGCGGAAGCGATCGAACAGGCCATCGTGAAAACGCTCGACCTTGGTTATCGGACCAAAGACATTCAGAGTCCTGGAGCGAAGATCGTCGGCACCGTGGAGATGGGCGAGGCCATTGTCCGAAACTTGAATTAGCATCACGTTCGAACTATGACGGCTACTCTTTCCGCATGGACGATCAGGACACTGGCCGGCAACGGCGAGTCCGGTTATATGGGAGACGGCGGACCTTCAACACAGGCCCGTTTGAACGAGCCCAAAGGGGTGACGATCGATTGCCATGGCAATGTCTATGTGGCCGATTCCGAAAATCATGTCGTTCGCAAAGTCGATCGGGCGACCGGCGTCATCTCAACGGTAGCCGGCATGCCCGGAGATGACCACCACATGCGTTCGGATGGGGAACGGGATTCACCCGCACAGCGCATTGCTGAAGACCCTTTGGCCGATGAAGACAAAACCAGTTCAGTGAAGTTTACCCAACAAGCCGACTTGAGCGGAACTGTCCGGTATTGGACGAATCAAACCGGCACATCTACCAGGCGGTATGGCGGCGATGGTGGGCTGGCCGTTCATGCGCAATTGAACTTCCCGACGGCGGTCGCTGCGGATCGGGAGGGGAATTTCTATATCGCCGATACAATGAACCATCGCGTGCGGATGGTCGATTCAAACACAGGGATCATTTCCACGCTGGCCGGCACGGGTCAAGCCCGATTCTCCGGCGACGGCGGCCCAGCCGATCAAGCCGCGCTCAATGAACCGGCGGCGCTGGCCGTAGACGATGAGGGCAGACTCTATATCGCCGACCAAAGCAACCATCGTGTCCGGGTGGTAGACCCCAAGACCGGTGTGATCCTCACAGTTGCTGGAACCGGCATTGCGACGTACGATGGGGATGGGAAGCTGGCTGTTGATACGGCCCTTGCCGGTCCCAGTGGATTGGCACTGAGGGACAACCGATTGTATATTGCTGATACCTTCAACGGGCGAGTCCGATGCGTTGACCTTTCATCGGGGTTGATGACCACTGTAGCCGGCGACGGAGGCGTCTATCGGTATCAGTCGCCGGATGCGCCGTCGCCCAGTCTGTCAAGGCCGACGGGAATCGCGTTTGACCATGAGGGAGGTCTTTTTCTGACCGATTCAGACAATCACCTCATCCGGCAGTGGGATTGGGAGTCGGGTGTGGCATGCTGCCTGGCGGGGCAAGGAGTTCCATCCTATTCCGGCGATGGCGGCGTCGCACGAGAAGCAGGTTTATCTTACCCATTCGGCATCGTTGCGGATCGCGACGGAGCGTTGCTGGTGGCCGACACCTTTAATCATCGGATACGCGTATTGGCAGTGGAGTAGAGGCTTCATGATCAAGAAGAAACCGGATTATACGGTGGCGATTCTCGGCGCGACCGGCGCGGTAGGCAAGGAAACTCTTGAGATTTTGGAGGAGCGGAAATTTCCGCTGGCAAGCCTCCGGCTCTTTGCGTCCAAACGGTCGGTCGGTGAGGTGATGACGTGTCAGGACAAGGAGTGGAAAGTTGAGGAGCTGACCGAATCCTCGTCGTTCGAGGGCGTGGACCTCGCGTTTATCTCGGCGACGGATGCCATCAGCAAAGACTATGGTCAGCGCCTGGGTGCCGCAGGCATCGCCGTGATCGACGATAGTGCCGTGTTTCGCATGGACGATCAGGTTCCTTTGGTCGTTCCGGAGGTGAACGCCGCCGCTTTACGCGTCATGCCTCGGGGAATCGTATCCATTCCGAACTGTACCACCACACCGTTGGTCATGGCGCTCAAGCCGCTGCACGATGCGGCGGGGGTGAAGCGGGTCGTGGTCACGACCTTTCAATCGGTGTCGGGAACCGGTGCGGCGGCTATGGATGAGCTGATGGATCAAACGAAGGATTTGCTGGCGTTTCGCGACGTCACGCCCAAGGTCTATCCCTACCAAATCGCCTTCAATCTCTTGCCGCACATCGGCTCATTCAACGAGGGAGGCGACTGTTCGGAGGAAGTCAAGATCGCAAAAGAAACCCGAAAGATACTCGGTGCCCCGGACCTCCGTGTCACGGCGACGACGGTCCGCGTGCCCGTGTTGCGCTGTCATTCCGAGGCGATTAACGTTGAATTAGCGCGTCCAATGAAGGCGAACGAGGCGCGGGCTGCGCTGGCAGCCATGCCCGGCGTGATCGTCTACGACGATCCGGCCAAGAAACTGTACCCCATGCCGCTCGATGCGACCGGAAAAGACGAGGTCTACGTCGGCCGTGTGCGTGAGGATGAATCCATTTCGAACGGTCTCAACTTGTGGGTCGTCTCCGACAATCTTCGCAAAGGAGCGGCGCTGAATGCCATTCAGATCGCGGAATGCCTCGTGAACGGCTAGCGCCGTGTGTTGTGTACCGCCGAACTGGTTGGGTACGCCGCCATCGGGTGAAAGTCGATGCCGGAATGGAGCACGTTCGGAAAGATTCTGATCGGAATAGGGTTCGGCATTGTCGCGCTTGGGGTTCTGTTCGTCGTCGTGGACCGGGTTCCCGGGCTGGGGACTCTCTTCGGTTGGTTGGGCAAGCTTCCGGGTGATATCTCCGTCAAACGTGAGAACTTCAGCTTCTATTTCCCCATCGCGACAAGTATTGTCCTCAGCATTCTGTTGAGTCTGCTATTCTATCTCGTAGGATGGCTCTTCCGCCGATGACAGCCGCGCGGCTCGGTGCCGGCGCAGCCTGACTGCCAGGCTGTTGAAAAGTATTTTGGCATCTTAGTCTTCGAGAATTGCGATTGATGTTGGATGACATAGGAATGCCCTGCAGGATGTTCAAAAAGGC